>NZ_JBEPEQ010000017.1:0-65202 GCF_040300925.1 Micromonospora sp. NPDC000207 | reverse complement strand
AATGATCCGCCCACCACCTATATCAACACACCCTTTGTAACACTCTTCCCCTCCACGCCGCTCTGCCCCCGGGGGAACCGGCGGCCGGGGCCGCCACGACGGTCCCCCGGACGGCCACCCTCACCCCCCGTGAGTGGTCCGCCGCCACCGGGTTCGCCGCCGCCGTCGGGGTCTCCCCCACCGCCCTGGCCCTGACGTTGTTCGTCGAGGCCCTCCGGCGGGCCGGCGCCGACGAGGCGTTCACGCTGGTCCTGACCACCACGAGTCGACTGTCGTTGCCGGCGGCCGCAGCCGACGTGGTCGGCCCCTTCACCGCCACCGCCGTCTTCGTGGCCGAGCCCACCGCCGGGGTGCCCCTGGACCGGGCGGCCCGGGCCGTGCACGACACCCTGCGCCGCGACCTCGACCACGCCGACGTCCCCGGCGTCGCGGTCCTGCGGGAGCTGCGGGCCCGGGGGGTACGGGTCCCGTCCGCCCTCCCGGTGGTCTTCACCAGTCTCCTCGACGCCGGACAGGGCCACGCCGAGGGCGCCCACGCCACCAGCCGGACCACCGGGGTCACCCTGGACGCCCAGCTCGTGCCGCACGCCGGTGGGGTACGGGTCCGGTGGGACGTCCGGGAGGAGGCGTACGCCCCCGGGGTCGTCGCCGCCGTGTTCGCCTGGTTCGTCAACACCCTCCGGTGGATCGGGTCGCCGACCTCCCCGCCCCGCCCCCTCAACGACCTGCAACAGGCCTACTTCGTCGCCCGGGCCACCACCGGAACGGGGCCGTGGAGCGGATGTCAGGTCAGCCACGGGTTCGGCGTCGACACGGTGGACCTGCCCCGGCTGGAACGGGCCTGGCTCGACCTGGTGGCGGCGCACGAACCGCTGCGGACCGCCGTCACCCACGACGGGACCCTGGTGGTCCACGAGACGGTCCCGGACCGCTGGTACGTCCCGGTCACCACCGGGGTGCCCGCCGAACCGGTGACCACGGAGATGGCGGGACGGGCGTACCCGTTGGGTCGGCTGCCCCAGGGTGAGCTGCGGGTGACAGTGGACCCGGCGGGGGCGACGACGGTCCACGTGGCTGTCGACCTGCTCGTGGCCGACGGCCGCAGCATCCACCTGATGATGCGGGACCTGCTGCGCCGGTACGCCGACCCCGACGCGACCCCACGGGTCGGTGCACCCCCACCACCGGTCGGCGCCCCGACGGCCCTGTCGGTGACCGCCGCCCGGCGGTACTGGCGGGACCGCCTGGCCGACCTGCCGCCCGGCCCGGCCGTCGCCACCACGGAGGGCCCCCGGGACCGGTTGACCGCCCGGATCACCGGGTGGGACAGGTGCCGGTCCCGGGCCCGGGAACTGGGACTGAGCCTGGACGCGGTGATCCTCGCCGTGCTCACCGAGGCGCTCGGGACCCACGTCGAGGGGGACTTCGCGGTGCCGCTGGTGCGGTGGACCCCGCAGACGGAACCGCTGCGCCCCGCGGAGCTGACCGCGCTGAGCTGGATCCCCCGCGCCGCGCCGGGCACCTCGGTCCGGGACGCGGCCCGCCGGTACGACGAACTCCTGGCCACCGACGCGGAGGCCGACGCGGTGAACGGGCTCAGTGAGCTGCGTCGGCTGGTCCTACGGCGCGGCGGCGGGTATCCGGTGGTCTGCACCGGCCTGCTGGACTTCGCCGACGCCCCGCTTCCGGCCGGGGTACGGGCGGCGGCCTGGGCCACCTGCACCCCTGACGTCGGGCTCGACTGCATCGCCATCGACGAGGGTGACGAGCTGGGCGTCTACTGGGACGCGACCCGGGGGGCGTTTCCCGGACCCGCCCTGGCGGCGGTCTTCGAGGCGTACCGCAGCGGGTTGGTGCGGCTCACCGGGGAGGAGGACGCCTGGACGACCCCGCCGACGGTGGTCGACGCGGCGGAGGGGTCCGACGCCCTCCCGCAGGAGCTGCGTCGGATCGTCCACGACTGGAACGACACGGCCGTCGACTTCCCGCACGACGGGCCGGTCCACCTGCTCTTCGAGGAGCAGGTCCGGCTCCGCCCGGACGCGGTGGCGGTGCGGTGGCGGGGCGGGACGGCCTCGTACCGGGAGGTGAACGCCGCCGCGAACCGGATCGCCGCCGGCCTGCGGGAGCGGGGGGTCGCGGCCGGGTCCGTCGTGGCGATCCGGGTCCCCCGGGGGCCGACGATGGTGGCGGCGGTCTTCGGGGTCCTCAAGGCCGGTGGGGCGTACCTGCCGGTGGAGCCCGCCACACCGGCCCCCCGGGTGGCGGTGATGCTCGCCGACGCGGGGGCCGTCGCCATGGTCACCGTCGCCGACGCCGGTCCGGCCTCCGATCCGGTGCCCACCGTGTACGCCGACCGCCTCGGCGACGCCGTCCTCGCCGACCCGGAGCCGCTGGTCGACGCCGACGCCACCGCCTACGTCATCTTCACCTCCGGCAGCACCGGACGTCCCAAGGGGGTGGAGGTGGCCCACCGGTCGGTGCACAACCTGCTGCACTGGGCCCGCCGGACGTTCCGGTTCGGCCCCACCGACGTCGGGCTCTGCGTCACCTCCCTCGGGTTCGACCTGTCGGTCTTCGACCTCCTGGGCCTGCTCAGCGTCGGCGCGTCGGTCTACGTCGCCGACGCCGACCAGCAACGGGACCCGGCGCTGCTGCTGGACGTCCTGCTCGACGAGCCGATCACGTTCTGGAACTCGGCCCCCACCACCCTGGCCCACCTGGTGCCGCTGACCGCCGCCCACCGGGGTCGACCCGGCACCGACGACCTGCGGCTGGTCTTCCTCAGCGGGGACTACACCCCGCTGGGGCTCCCCGACGAGTTGCGGGCCTGTTTCCGGCGGGCGGAGGTGGTCAGCCTCGGCGGGGCCACCGAGGCGACGGTCTGGTCGAACTGGTTCCGGGTCGAGGCGCTCGACCCGCAGTGGCACAGCATCCCGTACGGCCGACCGATCGACAACGCCAGGTACTACGTCCTGGACGCCGACCGGCGGCCCTGCCCGGTGGGTGCGGCGGGTGACCTGTACATCGCCGGGGAGGTCCTGGCCGTCGGCTACCGCAACCAGCCGGCCCTGACCGAGGACCGGTTCGTCCCGTGTCCGTTCGGGCCCCCCGGGGACCGGATGTACCGGACCGGGGACCGGGCCAGTTTCCTCCCCGACGGCAACATCTGTTTCCTCGGCCGCGCCGACCACCAGGTCAAGATCCGGGGGTTCCGGGTGGAGCCGGGCGAGATCGAGCACCGACTCCGGACCCATCCGCAGGTCAAGGACGTCGTGGTGCTGCCACGGGAGGAGGGCGGGGAACGCAAGCTCGTCGCGTACGTCCTGCCGTCGCCCGGGTCCACCCCGGCGGTCCGGGACCTGCGGGCGTACGCCGCCGAGGCCCTCCCCGACTACATGGTGCCCAACCACGTGGCGGTCCTGGACCGGTTCCCGGCGACGGCCAACGGCAAGCTGGACCGGGACGCCCTGCCCTGGCCGCTCACCGCACCGACGGCCTCCGCGCCGGACGTCGACGGGGCGCTGCGGGAGATGGTCACCGGCCTCTTCGCCGACCTGCTCGGCGAGTCCGTCGACCCGGCCGGGGACCTGTGGGACCAGGGGGCCACCTCGTTCACGATGGTGCAGGTCTCCGCCCGGCTCCTGGAGCGGCTGGGCACCCGGATACCGGTGGCGGTGCTGCTCGACAACCCGACAGTGGACGGCATCGTCGCCCACGTCTCCGGGGTCTCCCCCGCGTCCCCCGCCTCCCCGGCCTCCGCCGCGTCGGCTGCCTCCGCCCCGGCTCGTGCCACCGCTGGAGACGACGGGGCGAGGGACGCCGACCCGACGACCGACGAGGTGGTGGACCTGCTCTCCCCCACCGAACGGGCCGAGTTCGCCGCCCGACGTCGGCACCTGCGGGAGGAGGGCACCCCGGTCGAACTACCCGACCTGAGGGTGGACCACCTGTGGTACCGGTGGCGGTCCTCCCGCCGGGACCTCCTCGACCGGCCGGTGTCACTGGCCTCGGTGGCGTCGCTGCTGGCCCTGCTCCGCCCCGACGACGGCGGGCGGCGACTGTACCCCTCCGCCGGGGACACCTACGGGGTCCAGGTCTACCTGCACGTCCCCGGGGACCGGGTCACCGGCCTGGCCGCCGGGGTGTACTACCACCACCCGGAGGAGAACCGGCTCCGGCGCATCGGCGACGCCGCCGACCTGGACCGGACCGCCCACTTCGGCTACAACCGGCCGATCTTCGACAGGTCCGCCTTCGGGATCTACCTGGTCGGGCAGACCCGGGCGGTCGCCCCCCTGTACGGCAAGGACGCCGACCGGTACCTCACCCTGGAGGCCGGGCACCTGAGCCAACTCCTGTCGAGCGGGCAGGCGGCGCGGGGTTTGGGACTGTGTCCGGTCGGTGGGGTGGCCGGCGGTCCGCTGCGCGACGCCCTGCGCCTCGACGACGGGCACCTGTTCCTCCAGGCGCTGCTCGGCGGGGCGGCCGACCACGAGGCCCCCGACGACCGGTTCCAGCCCCCGTACCCGGTGGACGCCGGTGAGGTCGCCGTGGTGGGGATGGCCGGGCGGTACCCGGGCGCCGACGACGTCGACCGTCTCTGGGAGAACCTGCGGACCGGGCACAGCGCCGTCGGCCCGACACCCGCCGGGCGTCCCGACGGACCGGTCGGCGGGTGGCTCACCGACGTCGACACCTTCGACAACGACCTGTTCGGGATCGCCCCGGCCGAGGCCGCCGGCCTCGACCCGCAGCTGCGGCTGCTGTTGCAGGTGGTCTGGACCTGCCTGGAGGACGCCGGACACACCAGCCGTTCCCTGGGGCGGGTCGGGGTGTTCGTCGGTCTCATGTGGCACGACCACCGGCTGGTCGGCACCGACAGGTGGCGCGCCGACGGGACCGCCCGGATCTCCGGCACCGGATCGGAGATCGCCAACCGGGTGTCGCACGTGTTCGACCTCCGAGGTCCGAGCCTGGCCGTGGACACCTCCTGTTCGTCCTCCCTGACCGCCCTGCACCTGGCGGTGCAGAGCCTGCGGCGGGGCGAGTGCGACGCGGCGGTGGTGGCGGCGTCGAACCTGCTCCTGCACCCCTACCACGCGGCCCTCCTGCGCCGACTCGACCTGATCGCCGAGACCCCGCCCCGGGCCCTGGACGCCACCTCGGGTGGCTGGCCGGTCGGTGAGGGGGTCGGGGCGGTGCTCCTGCGTCGGCTCGGCGACGCCCGTGACGACCGGGACCGGATCCACGGGGTGGTGGAGAGCACCTGGGTGGGTCACCTCGGCGGCACCACCCGGTACGGGGTCCCGGACGTGGGCGCGTTGGCCGACTCCCTGCGCGAGGCGGTCCGCCGGGCCGGGGTGACCCCGGCCGACCTGGGATACGTGGAGTGCGCGGCGGCCGGGGCGACCCTCTCCGACGCGGCCGAGGTCGAGGCGGTCACCGCCCTCGTCGACGGGGCCGGACGGGTCGCCGCCGGGACCCTCAAACCCAACCTGGGGCACGCCGAGGCGGCCTCGGGGCTGGCCCAGCTCACCAAGGTCCTCCTGCAACTGCGGCACGGTCGGCTCGCCCCGACCCTGCTCGCGGAGCCCTCCGCCGCCCTGGTCGACCTCGACACGACAGGGGTCCGGTTCGTCGACCGACCCGAGCCGTGGCCGGACGCCCCCCGGCGGGCCCTGGTCAACGCCCTGGGAGCGACAGGCTCGGTGGGGCACGTCGTGGTACGCGCTGCGGAGGAGCAGACATGACCAGTCCGTGGATCAGGGAACCGGTGGTGGACGACGCCCCGACGCTGCTGTACTGCGTCCCCCACGCCGGGGGTGGGGCGGCGTTCTTCCGACCCTGGCGGGCCGCCCTGGCACCCGAGGTCGGCCTCTGCCCGGTGGTCCTGCCCGGACGGGAGTCACGGGTGCGGGAACGTCCGATGACCACGGTGGACCAGATCGTCCCCCCGCTGGCCCAGGCGATCCGGGACCACGCCGACCGGCCGTACGCGATCCTCGGACACAGCATGGGGGCGGTGGTGGCGTACGAGGTGGCCCGCCGGCTCTCCCTGACCGGGCGGGAGCCGTCCCGGCTGTTCGTCTCCGGCCGCCGCGCCCCCCACCTGCCCGCTCGACGGGCCCCCCGGCACGATCTGCCCCGCGACGAGTTCCTCCCGGCCGTCGCCGCCCTCGGCGGCACCCCGCCGGAGATCCTGCGACAGCCGGACCTGATGGGGGTCTTCCTGCCCGGTCTGCGGGCCGACTTCACTGTCAACGAGACCTACCAGCCGATGCCCGGACCGCCGCTGACCTGCCCGGTGTCCGCCCTCACCGGGAGCACCGACCCGGAGGTGGAGGTGACCGAGATGCGGGCGTGGGCGCAGGTGACCACCGGACCGTACCGGCTCCGGGTCTTCCCCGGTGGGCACTTCTACCTGGCCGGTCCGCCGCCTGAGGTGGCCGACGCCCTCCGCGCGGACCTGCCGGTCCGGTCGTGACCGGACCGGCCCGAAGTCGGGGCCGGGGTGAAGGTCGGAGTCGGGGTCGAGGTCGAGGTCCGAGTCGAAGC
Organism: Micromonospora sp. NPDC000207; assembly: GCF_040300925.1. NCBI lineage: Bacteria > Bacillati > Actinomycetota > Actinomycetes > Micromonosporales > Micromonosporaceae > Micromonospora > Micromonospora sp. NPDC000207. The sequence continues at coordinate 58,644 of NZ_JBEPEQ010000017.1, read as the reverse complement.
CGGTCCCCGGGGCCAGGGTTGAGGTCGGGGGCGGGGGGCGGTGTCGGTCGGCGCGGACCCGGCGGACGCCGACGGGCCGGTCGGACGCCACGCGTCGTCCGACCGGCCCGCACCGGCAGGCGTCACAGGGACGCGACGACCTCCTTGGTGGCCTGCAGGAGGATGCCCATCATCTCCCGCAACTGCGCCTCGGTCATCGCCAACGGGGGAACGATGACGATGGTGTCGCTGGGTGCCGAGTGGATGATCAGGCCCAGTTCCCGGCACCGGTCGGTGATCCGGACGGCGACCCCCAGGTCCCACGGGAAGGGCTCCCGGGTCTGCTGGTCCTGGACCAGTTCGATGGCGGCGAGCATCCCGCACTGGCGGATGTCACCCAGGTGCGGCACCTCCCGGAACCGGTCCAGTTCCTCGGTGAGGACGACCCCGAGGGCCTGACCGTGCCGGATCACGTCGTCCTTCTCGAACAGGTCGAGACTGGCCAACGCCACCGCCACCGCCAGCGGGTTGCCGGAGAAGGTGTGCCCGGACAGCAGCATCTTCCCGTCGCCGCGGAAGGCGTCGAAGACGTCGGCGGAGGCCATCGTCGCGGCCAGCGGGAGGTACCCGCCGGTGAGGCCCTTGCCGACGCAGAGGATGTCCGGGCTGACCCCGTCGGCCTCGCAGGCGAACATCGGGCCGGTCCGCCCGAACCCGGTGCCCAACTCGTCGGCGATGAGCAGGACCCCGTGCCGGCGGGCGATCTCGGCGACCCGGGCGAGGTGCCCGTCGCGGGCCACGACCATCCCGCTGACGTTCTGCACCCGGGGTTCGACGAGGACGGCCGCGATCTCCGACCCCTCCCGTTCGAGGACCTCCTCCAGGGTGTCGGCGCAGGCCAGGGTGCAGTTGTCGGTGCAGAGGGTGCACCGGTAGCAGTACGGCTGGGCGAAGGCGCTGGTGGGACGCAGCAGCGGTTGGTAGAAGTTCTTCAGGATGGTCATCTGGCCGACCGAGAGCGCCCCGGTGGTGTCGCCGTGGAAGGCCCCGGTCATCGAGACGAACTTGTTGCGCTGCGGCTCGCCCTTGAACACCCAGTACGAGAAGGCCATCTTCATGGCCGTCTCGACGGCACTGGAACCGCTCTCCAGGAACAGGACCCGGTCGATGCCCTCGGGGGCCAGCTTGACCAGCCGTTCGGCGAGCTGGGCGGCCCCGGGGTGGGTCATCCCGTAGAGGGTGGTGTGGGCGATCCGGGCGGCCTGGGCGGCCAGGGCCTCGTTGAGTTCCGGACGTTGGTGGCCGTGGATGTTGACGCCCAGGGAGGAGCCACCGTCGAGATACTTGTTGCCGTCGCTGTCGTACAGGTAGACCCCCTCCCCTCGTTCGATCACCAGGGGCTTGGCCTTCAGGTACGCGTCGGTCGGGGTGTACGGATGCCACACGTGCTGCTGGTCCAGCGTCCGTAGCCGTTCGGTCTCGGTCAGGTCGACGTCCATGCGTTCGGCGCTCCATCGGCTTGGGGGAACCGGGTCGGGACGCCGCAGTATCACCGGATCCACCAGGACGTCGTCTGCGCAGTTCTGCGCAGAACCCCGCCTGCTCAACTCTGAGCAGAGGTGGTCGCGGGCGGTGGGAATGCTCAACCAGTGCGGCTGGGACGCCCCCGGCCGCCATCGGTGCAACGGAAGGGGACGCCCCCGTGACGATCTCGCACGACCTCGATCTGACCTCGGCCCAGTCGCGGGAGTCGGCGTACCAGGCGTACGCCGCCCTCCGGGAGACCGCCCCGGTCGCCCGGGTCCGGATGCCCACCGGTCAGGACGTCTGGCTGGTCACCGGGTACGAGGAGTCGGTCGGGTTCCTCACCGACTACCAGCGGTTCCGGACCAGCCCTCCGGCATCGGGTGGGGACGGTGGCGCCCCGGCCCTGCCGGAGGCAGTCGTCCGACTCCTCGGCGGGAGCATGGGAAGCATGGACCCGCCGGACCACACCCGCCAGCGCCGGCTGGTCCAGGCGGCGTTCACCCCGCAGTACGTGGAGACGCTGCGCCCCGGCGTCCAGGCCATCACCGACCAGCTCGTCGACGGACTGCTGGCCCGCCCGGACCGCACCTTCGACCTGGTCGAGGACTTCGCGGTGCCGCTGCCCCTGACCGTGATGTCCGACATGCTGGGCATCCCCCGCGACGACCGCAACCGGTTCCGCCTCTGGTCGGAGCTGCTGCTCTCGCTCGACCCGACCTCGGCGCAGTCCGCCCCGGCCGGGATGAGCCCGATGGACGTGATGGCGGAGATCGAGAAGTTCGTCGGCTACCTCGACGCCCTGATCGTGGCCAAGCGGGCCGACCCGGGCGACGACCTGATCTCACGGATGACCCTGGCCGAGGCCGACGGCGAGCGGATGACCGACGACGAACTTCTCAAGATGGTGGCCCTGCTCGTGGTCGGCGGGCTCGGCACCACCCAACACCTGATCGGCAACATGGTCCTCGCCCTGTTCCGCAACCCCGAGCAGTTGGAGCTGCTCAGGGCGGACCCGGGCCTGGCCCCCTCCGCCGTCGAGGAGATGCTCCGGTTCCACGGACCCATCGAGATCAGCTTCCCCCGGTTCGCCGCCGAGGACACCGAGATAGCCGGACAGCCGATCGCCCGGGGCGAGATGATCATCGCGGTCCTCGCCGCCGCCGACCGTGACCCGGCCCGCTTCACCGACCCCGACCGCCTCGACATCAGACGGTCGGGCAACAGGCACCTGGCCTTCGGCCGGGGAGCCCACATGTGTCTCGGTGCCCCGCTGGCCCGAGTGGAGGGACAGATCGCCCTCACCACCCTGCTCGCCCGGATGCCGCAGCTGCGTCCGGCGAACGAACCCGTCGACGCCGCCTGGCGTCCCGGGTTGACCCTGCGCGGACTCAGCTCGCTGTCCGTGCGGTTCTGACCACTTCGGCGTCGACCCGGCCGTCCCGGAGTGGCGCGGCCGGGCGGCGCTCCGATCCGTCGAGGAGGAACGCCTGTGGCCGACGCGATCGTCGCCGAGGGCCTGTGTAAGAAGTTCGGCGCGGTCACCGCGTTGGACGGGCTCGACCTCAGGGTGCCCCGGGGCACCGTGACCGGGCTGCTCGGGCCCAACGGGGCGGGCAAGAGCACCGCCGTACGCCTGCTGACCACCCTGTTGACCCCCGACGGTGGCCGGGCCGAAGTGGACGGGCTGGACGTGGTGACCCGGGCCGCCGAGGTCCGCCGCCGGATCAGCCTGGCCGGTCAGCACGCCGCCGTGGACGAGAACCTGACCGGCTTCGAGAACCTGGAGATGCTCGGGCAGCTCCTGCACCTGGGCCGACGGCGCAGCCGGGAACGCGCCGACGAGTTGCTGCACGACTTCGACCTGGTGGAGGCCGGCAGACGACGGACCAAGGACTACTCCGGGGGGATGCGGCGTCGGCTTGACCTGGCCGCCTCCCTGATCGTCGCCCCGTCGGTGCTCTTCCTCGACGAACCGACCACCGGCCTGGACACCCGCAGTCGGGCCGCCCTGTGGGACACCATCGGCGACCTGGTCTCCGGCGGGACCACCCTGCTGCTGACCACCCAGTACCTGGAGGAGGCCGACCGGCTGGCCCACCAGATCGTCGTCGTCGACCACGGCCGGGTCATCGCCCGGGGCACCCCCAACGAGCTCAAGGGTCAGGTCTCCGGGGAACGGCTGGAGGTCACCGTCGACCCTGCGGCGGACCTGGAGACGGCCCGGACGGTCCTGGCCACGGTGGGCACCGGCCCGGTGGTCGTCAACGACGCCGCGGGGGTCCTCGGTGTCCCGGTCGACGACGGGGTGGAAACCCTCCTGGCGAGCACCAGACGGTTGCGGGAGGCGGGCGTCGGGGTGCTCGACGTGGCACTTCGCCGACCGACGCTCGACGACGTCTTCCTCGCCCTCACCGACCGTCCCGCCCCCGCCCCCGCCCCCGAGGCAGCGCAGTCCCCGGAAGGAGTCCGATGAGCAGTGTCGTGACGGCGTTCGGCGAGGGTGTGGTCATCGCCCGCCGGAACCTGCGCATGATCATGCGGGTGCCGGACCTGCTGGTGAACTCCGCCGTGGCACCGGCGATGATGACCCTGCTGTTCGGGTTCGTCATCGGCGGGGCGATCGACCTTCCCGGGGTGTCGTACCGGGAGTTCCTCCTCAACGGCATCTTCGTCCAGGCGGTCCTGTTCGGGGCGGTGAACACCGGTACGGCGATCGCCTCCGACGTGCGCAACGGCATCGTCGACAGGTTGATGTCCATGCCGATCTCCCGGTCGGCGGTGCTCGTCGGACGGACCACCAGTGACGTGGTGAACAACGCGGTGGTCATCTCGGTGACCGCCCTGCTCGGCCTCGTCGTCGGGTGGCGGGTCCGGTCGTCGTTCCTGGACGCCCTGGTCGGGTTCGCGGTCCTGCTCGCCTTCGCCTACGCGCTGTCCTGGCTGATGGCCCTGGTCGGGTTGGCCGCCCCGGTCCCCGAGGTGGTGAGCAGCACCGGCTTCACTGTGGCCATCCCCCTGGGGTTCCTCTCCAACGCGTACGTGCCGATCGACTCGATGCCGACGGTCCTCGGGGCGGTGGCCCAGTGGAACCCGGTGTCGGCGGTGGTGCAGGCGCTGCGGGACCAGTTCGGGATCGTCGGCCCGGCGGCTGCCCGCCCGGACGTCTGGCCGATGCAGCACCCGGTGGCCGCCTCACTGCTGTGGGTCGGACTGATCCTGGTGATCGCCGTACCGCTGGCGATCCGGCAGTACCGCCGGGCGGTGGGCCGGTAACCGTACCGACTGTCGACGGCCCCCGGGACACTCCCGGGGGCCGTCGCACGTCCGCCGGTGTCCTACTCGACGAGGACCCGGTCGGGGGCCTGCCGACGGGCCCGCCGGGCCCGGAGCAGGGAACGGATCCACATCACCACCCCACCGCCCTCGACGACGAAGACGAACGCCGCGATGGACAGGACGTCGACCCAGGTGAAGGTGCCGGTCACGGGCTCACCCCGGACCAGGGAGAGAACCCGACCGGCGTAGTAGACCAGCAGCGGGAGAGTCGCGGTGACGAGGACGACCAGGGCGAGGATCCGGCCGGCGAGCCAGACCACCGAGAAGAGCCGGACCGCCCGCATCTCCCGGGGGCCGACGCCGGAGGTGTCGACGAGCCGGCGACGCAGGACCCGACGGACCACGTTCCGCAGGTACGCGTCGGTGTCGGCCATCAGGCTGCGGGTGCCCAGCGCGGTCACCGCCACGTAGTACAGGTCGGTCCGCAGGAACACGAACGTCTGCCACAGCAGCCTGACGAAGTGGGTGAACAGGACGGCGGACAGGACGATCCGGACCGGCTCGGGATATCCGGCGAGCCCGACCCGGTCCACCCAGAGCAGGATCACCAGGACGGCGGCCCCGGTCAGGTCCACGATCATCCCGGCCAGCAGGGCGAGGTACCGCTGTCGTTTGGGGACCAGCCAGATCCCGGACATCTCCGTCTGCACGACGATGGCGTACATCTGGTTGCCGACCCGGATCCGGGCCGGGACACCGGCGGCCCGGGCACCCACCACGTGGGCCAGTTCGTGGCCGAGCAGCCCCACCGCGGCGATCGCCATCACCGTCCACAGGTAGGCGGAGAAGTTCGTCTCGAAGGCCAGGCTGGACGGGCCGGGCAGGACCGTCGGCTCACCGGCGGCGAGGACCGCCGCCACCACGACCAGGGCACCGCATCCGGCCAGCACCGGGACCCCCAGCAGCCGGCGGGCTGTCGACGGGGAGAGCCGGTCGAGGTTCCACACCCGCCCGGGTGGGGGCGACGGCTGCGGCGGGGCCGGGGCGCCACCGGCGGGGGCGACGAAACCCTCACCGGCCAGGGTGTCGAGGAACGGCTCCACCTCGGGAGTGTCGCCGTGGCGCTCCTCGTACCGGCTGACGGCCTCGCCGAGGGTGACGCCCTCGGCGAGCCACTCCAGGAGGTCGAGCGCCTCGACCGGGATGGCCAGGAACGTCTCGTGTCGGGCGTCGCCGACGACGGCCTCGTCGCCGTCGCGGCGGGCGGTGAAGGGATGGACCGTGACCGGCGCGTCGAAGGGGAACCGGCTCACCTGGGAACCTCCTTGCCGAGGTACGACGGGGAACCGGGGGTGGGGGTCGCCCCCCACCCCCGGTCGTCAGGACGTCACGCCTGGATGCAGGCGACAGTCGCGCTGGCCTTCACCGATTCGAGCTTGCGGACCGACAGCTCCTTCTTGGCCTTCTCGACCTTGGTCTGGACCTTCATGTGACACCTCCTCCCGGTGGCTCGTGGTCGTCGCCCACCCCGACCGGGGTGGGTGTCTGTGGGCGGGGCGGGTCCCCGGCGACGAACCGCACCGCCAGGTCCATCAGGGCGTCCCCGGCGCGGAAGAGCGACAGGTGGTCACCGTGCTCGGTGACGTGCAGGACGGCGTCCGGAATCCGGGCGGCCACCGCCCGCGACCCGTCCGGGTGAGCCGTCCGGTCGTCCCGGCTGGTCACGACCAACGTCCGGTGCGACAGACCGGTCAGGTACGGACGCAGGTCCGTCGCCATGATCGCCCCGTTGAGCCGGCAGTACCTGTGCAGCAGGTCCGGCCGGACGTACGGGTAGACCACCAGGTGGGCCAGGCCCGGCGGGGCCACCCCGAGCATGGTGTGGGCGAGGACGGCGTGCACCGCAGCGGCCCGGGTCTCGTCCCGGGCGGCCATCTCCATCAGGGCCTGGAGGTTGCGCTGGTGGTCGGTCTTGGGGCTCTCCCCGCCCAGGTCGAAGTCGCCGTGCCAGAGGCTCAGGGACTCCACCCGGTCGGGTCGACGGGCGGCGGCGACCACGGCCAGCACCGCACCGCCGCAGAGACCGATCAGGTGCGCCCGGTCGAGACGGAGGTGGTCGAGCACCGTCACCAGGTCGTCGGCCTGGGTGATCACGTCCACCCGCCCGGCGGGGTCGGGCGCGAACAGGCCCCGGGTCTGCGGGACGACCACGAAGTGGTCACGGGCGAGACGGCGTACCCAGCGCTCGGCCAGCCGGGCGGGCATCCCGCAGGCCGACGCGATCAGCACCGCCGGTCGGGACCGGTCCCCGGCGTACCAGGTGGGAAGCGCTGCCCCGTCGGAGGTGGACACGTCGACCCGGTGGGCCCAGGCGGTGAAGTCCCGTCGACGGGCCAGGTCGACCGAGGATGGTCCGGCCGGATCGCGCTGCGGGGGGCGGTCGGCGAGACCGAGCAGGCCGTCCAGGACCCGCTCGAACGGGCCGAGGTCGGTAGCGTCGGTGACCGGGGTGACCGGCGGGAGGCCCAGGGACACGCAGGTCCGCCGGAGCAGGTCCCCGGTGCCGGGGTCGTCGCACCGGACCCGTGCCGGCTGCGGGAGTGCCGACAGCAGCGGGGCAGCGGCCAGCAGGGCGTCGGTCAGGTCGGCCGGGTGCACCGGACCGGCCGACGGCGGCGGGTTCACCGGACACCCCCGACCTTGATCCAGTCGTACCGGCGGTGGTGGCCGTCGACACCGGTGCAGGCGAGGACGGTCCGGGGCAGGCCGACCCGGTCGACGAACTCCCCCCACCGGTACGGGTCCACCGTCCGGTCGGCCACCGGGACGAGGCAGTCGGCGTTGGCCGCCAGGACCTGCCGGTACTCGTCGAAGGTCAGCCGGCACCGGGCGGCCAACTGGTCGCCGATCTGCATCCGACCCACCGTGGCGGCGGCGTCCACGCCGACGACCCCGCTGTAGAACTCCGAGGCGCACCCGGACCCGTACGCGTACAGGCCGACCCGGACCGGGTCGGTCGACCCGAGGTGGTCGACCATGCTGGCCAGGGCGAGGTACACCGACCCGGAGCAGAGGTTGCCCACCTGCCGGGGGTAGACCAGGCCGGGCAGGACCCGACTGGTGAAGTCCGCCGCCACGTCGGCGACCCCGTGGTCGCGGGCGAGCTTGCGATGGGCGGCGCGGACGATCCCGGCGAACGGGGTGTGCATCACCAGCCCCGCGAAGGTGGACGCGAAGTCCACCCCACCGACCCGGTCGGTGTAGTCCCGGTAGGAGTGGGTCAGACAGTCCAGGTACGCGAAGAGCGACCGGTCGGCGTCGGCGATGTCGAACCGGGGGCCGGGGCGGGCCGAGTCGAGGGTCTCGTAGCTGTGCACGCCGAAGGCACCCAGGTCCACGTCGAGGACCGCCGGCCGCTCCCCGAGCAGGACCGCCGCAGCCCCGGTGCCCATCGCCGGTTCGGTGTACCCCGCCCCCTCGTCGACAAGGGAGACGTCGGTGGCGATCACCAGCGCCCGGGCCCCGGGCGACGCCGCGGAGGCGAGATATCCGCAGGCCAGTTGGAGGGCGCCGGTGGCGGCGTAGCAGGCCTGCTTGACCTCCATCACCCGGCACCGGCGGCTCAACCCCAGGTGCTCGTGGACGTACGAGGCGACGGACTTGCTGTAGTCCACCCCGGACTCGGTGGAGGTGACGAGCAGCTCGATCCGCTCCCGGTCGGCCGGGGCGAGCGCCTCGACGACCGGCCGGGCCGCGTTGACGGCGTGGGTCACCGGATCCTCGAACGGCAGGGCGACCGACTTGGTCTCCATCATCAGGTTGTCCAGCCGCGCGGGGTCCAGGCCCCGACCGGCGAACAGGTCGGCCACCGGGATCCGGGCCAGCCCCGCATGGACGTTCAGCGCCTCGATCCCCACACTCACGCCGTCACCTCGCTCACGCCGTCACCTCTGTGAGGAAGGCGACCAGGTGGTCGAGGTCGGGCAGGTCGCTGAAGCTGGCGAGCGGTTCGGTGACGCCGAGTCGTTCCCGTACCCCGAGGATGATCTCGACCCGGTCGACCGAGTCGGCCCCGAGATCCTTCAGGTGCTGCCGCCCGTCGATGTCCTCGGCACGGACCGACGGCAGGATCTCGGTGATCACCTCGTGGACCACCTGCCGGACGTGTGACCGGTCGGTCATCGGGTTCCTCCCGTCGTGGCCTGCTGCTCGGCGACCGCGATCGGTCTGCCGGTGTCCCGGTCGGTCAGGACCGCCCGGATCGACTCGTCGGCGCCGGGGACGTCCCCACCGCCGTGATGGGTCACCGACACCCGCAGGACCGTTCCGGCGTCGGCGTTGCCCAGGTAGCTCATCCGCTGGTCCAGGACGGTCCGGCGCAGGAAACCGGCGTCCGATCCGCCCCGGTGACGCCACAACCGCAGCACCGCCCAGTCGACGATGGAGAAGTAGGCGGCGAAGTAGAGCAGCCCCACACCGTTGAGGTCCCGGCTCGGATCGACCGGGTAGTCGACCACCAGCCGCGACCTGTCGTCGGCCGGGGGTACGGCGGAGGCCAGGTCCCGCAGTCGGGCGTACGCGCGCCGAGGCGAATGGGTCGTCGGCAGGGTGGGCAGGTGGTCGTGACGGAACCCGACCGGGGAGGCCGAACAGAGGTCCCCGTTACCGCCGGAGGCCCCCCGGACCACCCACCTGTTGAACGTCCGGGCGTACAGACAGTCGGGGTCCTCGTAGGCGTGGAACCGGTCCGGGTCGATCCGACCCGCCCGACGCGGCGTACGCCGGATCTCGTGCAGGGTGAGCACCGACTCGCTGCCGAACCCGAACGCCCGGGAGTCGACCCGGAGCACGTCACCGAAGGTCAACCCGCGTACCGTCAGCCCCGGCCCGCCCCGTACCTCGAGGTAGTGGAAGGCCAGGTAGGTGGGGGCACCGCCGACGTCCCGGGCGGTGTAGACGTTGGTGTCGGTCACCGCGCTCACCGTGTCCCAGGTCCAGTCCCCCACCTGGCCGACGAAGAGGGAACCCGGGCCGCACATCCCCGGCCGGACCAGTTCGGTACGGGTGGTGCCGTCGGATCCGGTGACCACCAGCCCCGGTGCCAGGACGTTCACGCCGTCACCGCCCGGTCGGTCGGGACCGTGGCGAGGAACTCCGACAGCAGTTCGTTGCAGGCGGTCGGACTGGTCAGGTAGGGGAAGTGGCCGGCGTCGTCGAGTTCGGCGTACCGGGCCCCGGGGATCAGCCCGTGCAGGAGGTGTGCCGTCTTGGCCGGGATGACGGTGTCGTGTCGACCCTGGACGATCAGCGTCGGCACCGTGATCTGCGCCAGCGCGTCGGCCAGGTCGGGGCGTTCGGCGAAGACGTCGAGGTACCGCAGTCCCGTCTGCGGGTCCATGCTCTCGCAGCGCAGCAGGAGCGCCTCGGCGGCGGCCCGCTCCCCGGCCAGCCGGGCCGAGCCGCTGCCGGCGATCGTCCGGTCCAGGTCCTCGGCGGCCACGACGGCGAGCCTGTTGATCTCCCCCACCCGGTTGCCGATCTTGTAGGAGCTGCCCAGGAGGACCAGGGAGGCGGTCTCGTTCGGGAAGGTCAACGCCCAGGTCAGCGCGACCAGCCCGCCGAACGAGGCACCCGCCACGTGCACCGGGGTGGTGATCCCCAGGTGGTGCAGCGCCTCCCGGGCCAGGGTGGCCAGTCCGGTGAGGCCCAGGTCGGTCACGGCGGTGGTGGCACCGACCCCGGGGTGGTGGACGCTCACCACCCGGTACGTCGCCGACAGCTCGGCGAACTGGTGGGCGAAGACCCCGGCCCCGATGTTGAACGGGTGCAGGAGCAGCAGCGTCGGCCCCTGTCCGGCGGTGAAGACCTCCACCTCACCGCCGTCGACGGCGACGACGTCCCGGCGGATGTCCGGCTGGTGTTCCCGCAGGACGTCGGCGTTGCCGTCGGCGGGGCGACGCCGCTCACGCAGTGCCTCCCGTACGTCCTCGGGCACCCGGTCGACCGGCTGGTAGACCGCCCGGGCTGCCTCCCCGGGGCTCCGTACCCCGCCGGTGACCAGTTCGGTGACCGGGCCGGGCCGGGCCGCGAGGTCGGCGATCCGGTCGGCGAGCCCGGCGACGTCCGCCGGCCCGTACCCAACCGGAACGGCAAGCCGGACCGCCGTGGCCAGTCCCCCGACGGCCAGGTGGGGTGCACCCCGAACCCCGACCCCGGCGTAGAGCCAGGCCAGGCAGGACATCACCGGGTGGTCCTGGGTGGCGAACCCGGGCATCCGGGCGACGTCGAGCAGGACGCAGTGCCCGCCCACCGGTTCGACCACCGGGACGCCCCGCTCCCGCAGGCCCTCCCCCAGGGACCGGACCGCCGCCATCCGTCGCCCGACGGTGCCGGCCACCCACTCCCGGTCGGCCAGCGCCGCCGCCATCCGGGTACGGGTGGCCCTGTCGACCTGCGCCCCCCGACGGGCCAGGTCGTCGCGGAGCCGGGCGGCGAGTTCCCGGTCGTTGGTGGCGAGCAGTCCGCCAGCGGTGACGCCGAAGTCCTTGGTGAGGCTGAGGGTCGCGGTGTCGACAAGGTCGAACATCTCCCGCACCACCGGCCAGGGGTCGTCCCCTGCGGTGAGCAGGAGGGCGTTCTCCAGGATCCGGCTGGCGTCCAGGACCAGCCCGACGCCGTGCGCCCGGGTGATCCGGCGTACCTCCCGCAGCTCGTCGAGGCCGACCGGCCGCCCGCCGCCGGCGTTGTTCGCGGCCTCCACCACCACGAAGGAGGTCCGGTCGTCGAGCGCCGCCGCCACCTCCGCCGGGTCGAGCCGTCGACCGTCGCCGACCGACACCGGCTCGAACCCGACGTCGGTGAGGGCGAGCATCCAGGTGGGGAAGACCGACGTGTGGACGACGACCCCCCGCCGCCCCGGCTTGCACCGGCAGAGCAGGGCCTCGGCTGCCCGCCCGGACGGGGTGGGCACCACCTCGGCGAAGGGCAGCCAGTCGGATCCGGACAGCGGCGGCGGGTCGGTCCGGTCGGCCAGGTCACGCATCCTGGCCTCGACGGCGGGGTCGGCCCGCTCGGCCCAGGAGTCGGTGACCAGGTCCACCGGGACGAGCCCGTCGGGCACCGTCAACGGGTTGTACCCGTGGGCGGCGAGGATCGCCGTCCGTCCCGCCACACTGGTCGGATCGGGACGCTCCGGCGTGGTCGGGGAGGGCCCCGCCGGGGTGGCGCGGGCTCCGGTGGCGGCCGACGTCGGCGTCGGCCGGGGCCCGGGAACGGTCGGCGGCGGGGAGGCCACGGCGGCGGGTCCGGTCAGGTCCGGGTCGGCGATCATCAGGATGACGTCGGTGACCGAGGTACGGTCGCCGGTGGCCGGCTGACACAGGTAGATCGGCACGTTCACCGGGCGGAACTTGTTCTTGAACTGGAAGTTTCCCGGGCCGAAGACACCGACCGAGTGCAGCTCCTCGATGGCGGCGGCGACCGCCGGGTCGGCGTTCGGCGACTCGGTGATCGCCACCCCGAAGCTCGCCCCGAAGCTGAAGGAGGTGCACCCCTCGGCCACCGTCTGCTCGATGATCCGGACGATGGCGTACTCGACGCCCCCGGTGGGCATGGTGTCCGGATAGAACTCCAGGTCGAGCAGGTACCCGTTCTCCGACGGGATCCGGGTCACGATGATCGTGTTGACCGGCTCCTCGTCGACCCGGGTGAGGAAGACCCGGTGCCGGGGGTCCAGGGTGCCGGCCAGGACCTCCGCCCGGACCACCCCGACGTACGGGTTGACCATCTGCTTGCCCCGGCCCCAGGAGTCCATCATCTCGGCGATCCGCCGGTCCGTCTCCGGGTCGGCCCCGATCGTGTACTCCTCGGTCCGGCACGCCCCGGCCCGCTCGAAGCGGCGCAGGAGGTGTCGCAGCCGCTGCATCCGTCCACCGGCGGTGGTGAACGTGGACAGGTCCGGCAGTCGCTGCACCGCGCCGAACGGGGTGGCCGTGACCGGTTCCCCGGCCACCTCGGTCAGATGCTCCAACGACAGGAAGTTTGGGTGCAGACCCAGCCGCCGGGCCCAGGCCACCCACTGCGCGACGAGCTCCCGGAAGTGGTCGACGGCACCGACGAAGCTCCAGGCGAACAGGTCGGTCCCCCGGACGGAGAAGTTCACGTAGCCCTGCCGGGAGGCGTCGACGAAGGCGTACGGCGCGATGTCCCGACCGGCCAGTCCCCCCTCCTTTGCGTACCGACTGTCGAGGTCCTCGACGACAGCCCGGAGGGCCGGACGGTCGGCCAGGGTCCGCTTGCGGACCACCACCGGCTCCCCGTCGACCTCCTCCGCGGTCTCGACGGTCGGGGTGGTGGCCCCGGGCCGCCTGTCGCGTACCTCCCGGTCGGCGAGGAACCGGTCCAGGTCGGCGAGGGTCGGCTGGTCGAACAGGAGGGTCTTGGGCAGGGCACCGTATCGCTGCTCCAGGGCGGCGACGACCCGGAGCATGTCGAACGAGGTCAGTCCGGCCTCGGTGAAGGTCGCCCCGGGGCGTACCGGATGGCCGAGGACCTCGGTCACCGTCTCGGTGACCGTCGGCGTTGTCACGGGTTCCCCGGCCACCGGCCCCGAGGACGCCACGGTCGGGGTCCGGACGGGCGGGACGGGATCGGGTGGGGTCCGGACGGGCGGAGTGGGATCGGGCGAGGTCTCGACGGGCGGGGTGACCCGGGCACCGGCCCGGGTGAGGAAGGCGGCCAGGGCGTCGACGGTGTCGTGTTCGTAGAGGTCCGCCGCTGTCAGGTCGACCGGGAAGGTCGCCATCACCAGCCGGGCCAGCTCCATCCGGAAGATGGAGTCCAGACCCAGGTCGGAGAAGGCGGTGTCGGCGGTGATGTCCGCCGCCTCGGTACCGAGGACCCCTGCCACACACTCCCGGACCCGGTCGGCCACCTCGGTCCCGTCGGCCCCTCCCCCCGGGGCCACGGCGGGAGCGATCGAAGTCGGGTCGCCGGGTACGACCTCCGGGGTGACCGGACCATCCGCCGACGCCGCAGCGACCGAGGGCGCCGTGGTGGTCGGGGTCGCCGAGGGCACCAGCGTGGTCGGGGCGGCCGAGGTGGTCGGCAGCGCGACGGGGGGTGGTCCGGCGGGAGGTGATGCGGGCTCGGTGGGGGGTCGCCGGAGGGCCGCGGGGTCCCGCAGGACGATCCTGCCGTTGCGGACCGGGACCGTCGGCGTCTCGACGGGTGACACCGACGACTTCGCGGCGGGTGACGGGGTGGGCTTCTCGGCGGGCGACGCCGTGGGCTTCTCGCGATCTGGTGTTCCGCCGGTGGAGGGTGCCGGGACCGGTCGGTCGAACCAGTACTGTCGTCCGCCCAGCGGCGGGGCGGGTACCGAGATCCGCGCAGGGACGTGGTCCCACGTACCGGCCCAGTCGACGTCGACGCCGTCGAGCCAGGCCCGGGTCGGGTCGTCGAGTCGGGGGGACACCCCGTCGAGGAGGACCGCCACCGCCTCGGCGGCACCGTCGACGACGGCGGCGAACCGGTGCCCACCGGACTCCCGGCCGGTCTGGAGGGTGAACGTCACCCGATCCAGGTCCCGTCCCTCGGCGAGGATCTCCGCCACCCGCCGTCGGTAGGTGGTGAGGGCCGGTGCGGAGTCAGCGGAGAGGACGAGTCGCCACGGCCCCCGACCCGGGGAGGGGGCTGCCGGCGGCGGGGATGCCACCACCACGTGGGCGTTGGTGCCCCCGAACCCGAAGGAGCTGACCCCGGCCACCCGGGGTCCGGTCCACGGCAGACGGCGGTCCAGGACCGTGAACGGGGTGCCGGCGAGCCGCAGGTACGGGTTCGGCTCCCGCTGGTGCAGGGTCGGGGGCAGTTCCCCGTACCGGAGACCGAGGAGGACCTTGATCAGACCGGCAATACCGGCGGCGGCCTCCAGGTGACCGATGTTGGTCTTCACCGCCCCGAGGGAGACCGTGGTCTCCACCCCGGCGAAGACCTTCTTCAGCCCCTCGATCTCGATGGGGTCCCCGAGGCGGGTACCGGTCCCGTGGGTCTCCACGTACGACACCTGGGACGGGTCGACCCCGGCAGCCCGGTACGCCCGCGCGACGACCTGCGCCTGGGCCTGCGGGTTGGGGGCGGTCAACGAGGGTCCCCGCCCGGCGTGGTTCACCGCGCTGCCCCGGATCACGCCGATCACCTGGTCACCGTCGGCGAGGGCGGCCCGCAGGGGTTTGAGGACGACGACCCCGCATCCCTCGCCGCGCCCGTACCCGTCGGCGGCGGCGTCGAAGGTCTTGCACCGCCCGTCGGGGCTGAGCATCCCGGAGTCCCCGAAGGCGACGAACAGACCCGGGCTGAGCAGGACGTTGACCCCGCCCGCGAGCGCCGTCGAGCACTCACCGGAGCGCAGCGCGCCGACCGCCCGGTGGACGGCGACCAGGGAACTGGAGCAGGCAGTGTCGATCGCCTCGCTGGGACCCCGTAGGTCGAAGACGTACGACGCCCGGTTGGCGAGGATGCAGTCGGCCAGGCCGCTGGCGGTGTGCGCCTCGACCGGGACCCCGTGGTCGCGCAGGAGGTCGTCGTAGTCGCAGGCGGAGACCCCGACGAAGAGGCCGGTCTCCGATCCGGCCAGGTCGGCGGGGCGGTACCCGGCGTCGGTGACCGCCTGCCACACGGTGTGCAGGAATATCCGCTGCTGCGGATCCATCAGCGCCGCCTCCCGGGGTGAGATCCCGAACCGGGCGGCGTCGAAGGTCCGTACGTCGTCAAGGAAACCGGCCCGGACTCCCCCGGTCGCGGGGTGGGCGAGCAGGTCGGTCCGGTCCGGCGGGACGGCCCGGACCAGGTCGTCCCCGGCGGTCAGGTGCGCCCAGAAGGTCTCCAGGTCAGGTGAGCCCGGGAAGACCCCGGCCATGCCGACCACCGCCACCGCGTCGTCCGCAACGACCTCGGCGACCGTCGGGAGGACCGACGGCGAGGCTACGAACGACAGCGCGGCGACCGGCTTAGTGGCGGCGACCGACGGGGCGGCGGCGACCGGCGTGGCGGCGGGCGCAGGGTCCGGCACCGCAGAGGCGGCGGATGGCTCCTCGGTCTGGGTCACGACGGTACGGAGGTGGTCGGCGAAGGCGGTCAGTGTGGGGCACTCGTAGAGGACCGTCGGCAGGAGGTCGAGCCCGAACCGTTCGTTCACCCCGTCGACCAGTTCGGTGAGCGAGATCGAGTCGAATCCCAGGTCCAGCAGGGCGGTGTCCGGCTCGACCTCCTCCGGCTCCACCAACAGGAACCCGGCGGCGAGCACCCGCAGCTCGGCGTCGAGGTCGGCACCCACGGGCGACGGAGCAGCCCCGACCACCCCGGCTCCAGCCCCGACCACCCCGGCCCCGGCCCCAGCCCCAGTCCCGGCCCCAGTCCCGGCTCCGGCTCCGGCTCCGGCTCCGGCTCCGGCTCCGGGAGTCTCGACCGGCCGGAACACCGCCACCACCGGTTCGGCGGCGGCCACGGTCCGGTCGAAGGCCCGCAGTGCGTCCACAGTCGCCAGGGGGGCGCTGCCCCAGCGGCGGGCGAACTGTCGGCGGGTGGCGTCGTCCACAGTCATCCCCCCGTCGGCCCAGAGCGGCCAGCACACCGACACGGTGCCGGGGCGGCCGGTGGCGAACTCGTCCAGGAAGGCGTTGGCGTACGCGTAGTCGACCTGGCCGAGGTTGCCGGTCCGACCGGCCACCGACGAGCAGAGCACGACCTGCTCGGGCGGGTCGTCGTCGAGCGCCGACATCAGGTGGTGCAGGCCGAACACCTTCGGCGCGACGACCCGGTCGACGTCGTCCGTGGACTTGGTGACGGCCCGGGCGTCCCGGTTGATCCCGGCGGCGTGGACCAGGACGTCGATCCGGCCGTACCGGCCCCTGATCTCGGCGACGGCCCGTCGGACGTCGGCCTCGACGGTCAGGTCGGCGGCCACGAAGTCCACCGGTTCCGTCGGGGCGGTCCGCCCGACCAGGACCACGGCCCGGGGTTCCCGGGTCGACATCAGGTGCCGGGCGAGGTGTCCGCCGACCGCCCCGGTGCCGCCGACCACCACGTACACCCCACCGGCCGGGGCGGGCGGAGGCGGAGGCGGATCGAACGGCACCATCCGGCGGACCTGCCGGACCCCGTCGACGTACCGGACCTCGGACACCCGCCCCTCGGGCTCCCCGGTGACGTGTCGCAGGTCGGCGACAGTGGGCTCGCCGAGGACGAGGGCACCGGAGAACCGGCTGTGTTCCAGGGCCAGGGTGCGCAGGGCCGCCGCGACGGCGACGTACGCGGGTCGGGTGTCGGGGGCGGTCACCACCACGCGCAGCAACGGTGTCCCGGGACGGGCCAGGAGTGGACGGGTCACCCGGAGCAGGTCGTGCAGGGCCGCCCGGACCTCGTCGGCGAGCGACCCGGGTGCGGCCGGAAGGTGGATCACCACGAGGTCGGGGGACGGCTCGTCGGGGGTCCCGCCGAACGTCGGCCCCGACCCGACCACCAGCACCCGCCGGGGTGCCGCCCCCGCCCCGGACGCCGGAGCGTCCTGCCACCGGGGGCGCAGGTAGACACAGGGGTCCCCGACGGGCGGGGTCGGCTCGGGCAGCCAGTGCCGTTGCCTGTCGAACGGGTACGGGGGCATCGCCACCCGGTGGGGGCGGGCGGGCCAGAGCCGCGTCCAGTCCACGGGCACCCCGAGTACCCAGATCGCGGCGAGGCGGTCGAGCAGACGCCTGTCGAGCAGGTCGGTGACCAGGTCCGTCCCGTCCGGGCCGGTGAACAGGTCCCGGCGGGGGTCGTCGACGACCACGGTCCCGGTCTGCACCTCCCCGGCGCGCAGCCGGCGGACCAGTTCGGCGGGGTCGGAGACCACCATCGCGAGGCGGTGCGGCAGCTCGGCCCGACCGACCTGGCTGGTGTACGCCAACCGGTGCAGCGCCGGTGACCGCTGCTCGACCAGGTCGGCGAGGGCCGTGGCGAGGGCCCGCAGCTGCGGTTCGGTCCGGGCCGAGAGCAGTACGGCGTGCGGCCCGGCCGGGTCCACCGGCGGCTCCGGTGACCTCGGATGCTCGGCGACGACCAGGTGTGCGTTGGCGCCCCCGGCTCCGAAGGAGCTGATCCCGGCCCGTCTCGGGGACGGCCAGGGGACCGCCTCGGTGGGGAGGGTGACCGAGTCCGGGAGGTCGATCTTCGGGTTGACCGTGTCGAGGTTGGCGCAGGGGGCGATGACCCCGTTGGCGATCTGTAGGAGCACCTTGGTCAGGCCGGCGATCCCGGCAGCCCCCTCCAGGTGGCCGATGTTGGCCTTGACCGAGCCGACCGCGTACCGGCCGGTGGTGCCCAACGCCCGGGTGAGACCGGCGATCTCGATCGGGTCACCGAGGGCGGTCCCGGTCCCGTGGGCCTCCACGTACCCGATGTCGCCGGGTCGGACTCCGGCCCGGCGCAGCGCCTCGGCGACCAGGTCGGCCTGGGCGTTGGGGTTGGGCACCGTGTACCCGGCGGTCCGGCCCCCGGCGTTGACGAACCCGCCCTCCAGGACGCCCCAGATCCGGTCGCCGTCACGTTCGGCCGCCGAGAGGGGCTTGAGCAGGACCGCACCCACCCCCTCCCCCGGGGCGAACCCGTCGGCACGGGCGTCGAAGACCTTGCACGTCCCGTCGTCGGCGAGCATCGTCATCGACGACAGGGCGATCAGGTGGGCGGGGTGCAGCACCAGGTTGACCCCACCCGCGACGGCCATCGCGCACTCGCCGCGCCGGAGACTCTCACAGGCCAGGTGGACGGCGGTCAGGGAGGCCGAGCAGGCCGAGTCGACGGCGAAGCTCGGTCCGGTGAGGTCGAGAACGTGGGACACCCGGTTCGCCACCGACCAGTACGCGGAGTGCCCGTCGGTGTACCGCCCGGCCGGCCAACCCTGGGCTGCGGCGATCCGGCCGTACGACCCGTACATGGTGCCGACGAAGACTCCGGTCTCCCGGACGTGCCGGGAGCCCAGGTATCCGGCCCCCTCCAGGAGGTGCCAGGCGGTCTCCAGGAAGAGCCGTTCCTGCGGGTCGACCGCGGCGGCGTCCCGGGGCAGGATGCCGAAGAAGGCGGGGTCGAAGGCGTCCACGTCGGTGAGGAACCCACCCCACCTGCCGTACGTGTGCCCGGGGCGTCCCCGGCGGGGGTCGAAGTGGGTCCGCCAGTCCCACCTGTCGGTGGGTACCTCGGTGACGGAGGTGGTCCCCCGGACCAGGTTGTGCCAGAACTCCTCGACGGTGGCGGCCCCCGGGTACCTGCCGGTCACCCCGACGACAGCGATCGGCTCCGGCCGGTCGACGTCCCGCCCGACGGCGGACACCCCGGAAACGGCCGGTCCGGAAGGGGACAGGCCGGAAGGGGACACGTCGAAAGAGGACGGGTCGGAAGAGGACGGGTCGGGAACGGTCGGGGCGGACCGGAACGGGTCGGGGGTGGTGGGGACGCCGGTCGGTGGGAACGGGACGGCCGCCGTCAGGAGGGTCTCCTCGGCGAGCCGGGCCGCCAGGGCGGCGGGCCGGGTGGCACGGAGGTGTTCGGCGAGTTGGGCGATCGTGAGGTGCTCGAACAGGAGGGTGGCGGGCAACTCCCCCAGGTCGGTCTCGAACCGGTGCACGATCCGCTGACCGACCAGCGAGTCGACGCCGAAGTTGTCGAAGGTGACCTGGTCGTCGAGGTCCGCGGGACGGAACTTGAGAACCTCGGCGAAGACGTCGGTGACGTACGCCCGGACCGCCTGCGGCGACGGTGACCCGGACGGGGCCGACGGCCCGGCGGTGGCGACGAGGACCCCCTGCTCCTGCTCGTCCTCGGCCACCCCGGGGGCGCCCAGGACCGTGCAGGTGAACCCGGCCTCGGCCAGGGCCACCCGCCACCGGGCCGGGGTGAGCAGCGGCGAGTGGGGCAGCCGACGGGTCGGGTCGGTGTACCCCCACCAGCCGGGGAGCAGCCCGAACGTGGCGGTGAGGAAGTCACTGTGTCGGGTGACCTCGTTGGCCAGCAGGACCCCGCCGGGCCGCAGGAGCGTCCGGACGTGCCGGAGGCTGCCGACGACGTCCCCGGTGGCGTGGAGGACGTTCGTCGCCAGGACCACGTCGTAGCCCCCCGCCGGGAAGCCCTGGGCCACCGGGTCCCGCTCGATGTCGAGGAGGGCGAACTCCAGCTCCGGGTGCCCGGATCCGAACCGCTGCTCCCCCTCCCGCAGGAAGGCCGTGGAGACGTCGGTGTAGTGGTACCGAGCCCCGGCGGCGGCAGGCAGGGCGAAGGTGGTCGCGGACCCGGTCCCCGCCCCGATCTCCAGGACCCGGGGGGCACGACCGGTCACCCCGCGCACCGCCCGGGCGACCTGGTCGGCCAGGAGCCGGTGGTGGAAGTCGGCCACCGCCTGCCCCCGGTACACGGCGGCGACGAGGTCGGTGGACCCGGCGGGGAAGAGCGCCTCGACCGGGGCGACGGTCCCGGCCAGGACCCCGGGCAGGGCCGTGACGCAGCGCCGGAGCAACTCGACGTGGGGTGCCAGGTCGGGATGGGCGGCGAGCACCGCCTCGGCGGTGAGCCCGGTGGGGGCGGTGGCGGTGGCGGCGTCGACTGCCGCCCGGAGCCGGGCGGACGGACCCGTACCCGACGGGGTCACCGGCAGGTGCAGACCGCGCAGGAGGTCGCGGGCCAGGCCGTCGAGGGTCCGGAACCCCGCCCGGGACCGGGCCAGGTCGTCCTCCCCGGCCGCAGCGCCGCCCGGTCCGGGTCCGGAAGTGGCCACGGCATCCGGGACGGAGACGGGTCCGGGAGTGGCCACGGCATCCGGGACGGAGACGGGTCCGCCGGTGGTCACCGACGCTGCCGACGGTACGACGCCGAGGAGGGCCAGCCCGGCCGGTGTGCCCTTGAGGACGGCGATCTGCCGGTCCGGGGCGGCCAGGACCTGTTCCAGGGCCCGGACACCCTCGTCGGGTTCGATCGAGTCGATCCCCAGCGCACGGAACCGGGCGGCGTAGTCGGCCCCGGCCACCACCCCGACGCTGCCCCAGTACCCCCAGTTGACCACTCGGACCGGCAGACCGGACCGGTGCAGGTGGAGCCCGTACGCGTCCTCGAAGGTGCTGGCGGCGGCGTAGTTGGCCTGCCCGGGTGCGGGGGCGTACGACAGGGCGGAGGAGAACAGGGCGAGGAAGTCGAGGGGCTCGTCCCGGACGGCGGCGGCGAGGGCGGCCAACCCGGCGACCTTGGGCCGAGCCACCGCCTGGAACGCCTCGTCGTCGAGCCGGAACAGCGGACGGTCGTCGAGGACGATCGCGGTGTGCAGGACGCCGTGGATCCGGCCGAACCGGGCGCGGACCTCGGCCACCGCCCGGCGCAGCGCCACCGGGTCGGTGACGTCGGCGCTCAGGTACGCCACCCGGCCTCCCAGCGCCTCCACCTCGGCGGCCCGGTCCCGGATCCGATCGTCCTCGGCGGACCTGCCGATCCACGCCAGCCGGGCCCGCCGGGTTCGGGCGAGGTGTCGGCTGACCTCCACACCGAGCCCGCCGGCCCCACCCACCAGCAGGTACACCCCGTCGTCGCGCAGCGGCACCGCCGCCGACGTCCCGGTGGCCGGGGTGAGGGTCCGGACCAGCCGACGGTCTCCCCGGACGGCGACGAGCCTGTCGGTCCCGTCCTCCCGTCGGATCGCCTCGGCGAGGGTGGCCGGGTCGCCGCCCCCGACGTCCACGCAGGTGACAGCCCACTGCGGGTACTCGGCGGCGACCGCGCCGGCCAGTCCGACGAGCCCCGCCGCGTGCGGGTGGACCGGCTCGTCGGCCAGCCCCACCACGTACGCCACGACGAAGGTCAGGGTCAGGGGACGCCGGTGGGCGCCCTGCGCGATCAGGTGCCGGACGAGCCGGAAGGCGTCGAGGGTGGACCGGTCCTGCTCCGGGGGGTCGTCCGGGTCGGCGGGGACGGCCAGGACGTGGACCGTGTCGACAGGACCGGACGGCAACTCCCCCAGCGGCAGTGCCACGTCCGGGTTCAGGGCCGTGGCCAGGGCGGTGGCGGCCGGGGTGTGCAGCACCGCCACCCGACCTGACGGGCGGGCCCGGGTGGGGGTCGGTGCGTACCGCCACGTCGGCGCGTACCGGGTCACCTCGGTTCCGGGTCCCGGGCGCAGCGTCACCCCGTCCAGCCGGGCCCGGACCGACCCGCCCTCGTCTGTGACAAGTACGTCGAACCGGTGCTCGTCGCGTCGGGTCACGTGGACCCGGGCGGCGGCCGGCAGCGGACCTGTCCGGACCGCCGACTCCACGGCGAAGGGGACCAGCGGCCGGGAGTCGGGGCGGACCAGCCCGACGAGGGTCTGCATCGCCCCGTCGAGGATCTGGACGTCGTCGCCGGGACGGGCGGAGAGGGTGCCGAGGGCCTCGTCCACGCCGACCCGTACCTCGGTCAGGACCCGGAACGTGGGTCCGTACCGCAGGCCCGCCCGGTCGAAGGCGGCGTACAGGTCGTCGGCCGGTCGCCGGTGCGGGCACCGGGCCTCCACGGCGGCCAGGTCCACGTCCGCCGGTACGGGTCCCGCCGGGCGACGCCGTCCCTCGGCGTGGACGGTTCCGTCCGGGGCGGTCAGGGTGATCCGGTCGGCGACGGTGAGGACCAGTGTCGTCGGGGTGTCGACCACGACCGGGCGCAGCCACCGGACCCCGCCGACGGGGGACGACCCGACGCCGAGGGCAAGGTGCAGGAAGGCCGCGCCGGGCAGGACCTGCCGACCGTCGAGCCGGTGGTCGGCGACGACGGGGGTGGCCGGGTCGACGGTGATCTCCCGCTCCTCCCGCCCGGCCCAGTAACGGTCCCGGGCGAAGGGGTAGCCGGGCAGCGGCACCCGCCGACCGGTGACCGGGGGAAGACGGTCCGGTTCCCCACCGGCCACCCACTCGTGGGCGGCGGCGACCAGGTCGGCGGGGGCGTCGGCGCGGGGTGGTCCACCGCGTAGCCGGCGTACCAGGTCGTCCCGGTCGGCGGCGACGAACGCGGCGCGTACCGGATGGTGGGTCCGGCCCCGGGTGAGGGTGGTGGCCACGTCCCGGACGTCGACGGCCGTCGAGTCGAGGTGTCGGGCCAACCTGTCGACCTGCTCGGTCAGGGCGGCGGCGGTCCGGGCGGAGACCGGCACCACGACGTGACAGGTAGCGGCCTCCGGAGCCGGGAGTGGGGTCCGGGCGGGGGCCTCGGCCACCACCAGGTGGCAGTTGGTGCCGCTGAACCCGAAGGAGCTGACCCCGGCGACGAGCCGTTCCCCGACCCACGGGGTGAGGGTCCGGACCACCGGCGGCCCGTCGATCGGGTCGGTGACCGGGGTGGGCGGGAGCTGCCGGTGCCGCAGGCAGAGGAGCACCTTGAGCAGGCCGGCGATGCCGGCGGCCATAGTGGTGTGTCCGATGTTGGCCTTGACCGACCCGATCGCGCAGTCCGGTCCGAGGACTCCGACGAGGGCCTTCGCCTCGATCGGGTCACCGAGGGCGGTGCCGGTCCCGTGGGTCTCGACGTAGCTGACCGGCACCCCCGCCCGGGCGTGGACCTCCCGCAGCAGGGCCGCCTGGGAACCGGCGCTGGGGGCGGTGATCCCGTTGGTACGGCCGTCCCCGTTGATCCCCCCGGCGAGCAGGACCCCGTGGACGTGGTCTCCGTCGGCCAACGCCCGGTCGAGGCGTTTGAGGACGACGGCCCCGACGCCCTCACCGAGGGTGATCCCGTCGGCGGCGCTGTCGAACGGGGCGGACCGCCCGGTGGGCGACAGCATCCCGGTCTGGCTGGTCCAGACCTGCATCCGGGGGGTGCACATGACCGCCACTCCCCCGGCCACGGCGGTGTCGCACTCGCCCGAACGGAGGCTCTCGCAGGCCAGGTGGACGGCGGTGAGCGAGGAGGAGCAGGCGGTGTCGACGGCCATGGTCGGGCCGGTCAGGTCCAACAGGTACGCGATCCGGGCCGGGAGGATGGACGGGGACGTGCCGAGGAACGCCTCGCTCGTGTCGCCCTGCCCCGCCCGGTCGAGAACCTCGGCGTAGTCCCCGGCCGCGCACCCGACGAAGACCCCGCACCGCAGTGGACGTCCGGCGTGTCCGGCGTCCTCCAGGGCCGCCCACGCCTGCTCCAGGAAGAGCCGCTGTTGGGGGTCCATCGCCTCGGCGTCGCGGGGCGAGATCCGGAACAGTCCGGCGTCGAACGCGTCGACGTCGTCGAGGAGCGCCGCCCACCGGCTACGGGTGGTGCCGAGGGCGGCCGGGTCCGGGTCGTACCTGTCGGTCAGGTCCCACCTGTCGGCCGGCACCTCCCGGATCGCGCAGTGACCCGCCGCGAGGTTCGCCCAGAAGGCGGCGAGGTCCGGTGCGTCGGGGAACCGCCCGGACATGCCGATCACGGCGATCGGGACCGGCGGTACCGGAACCCCTGCCCGATGGTCGGAAGCGGCGCGGCTGCTGTCCGGGGTGCGGCGGGCGGGCGAACCGCCGTCGGGCGTCCGTCGGTCAGGCGAACCGCCGTCGGGCGGGTCGAGGTCCACCCGGACCGGGGTGACGGGCACCGCCGGGCGAGGGTCGACCCGGCCGTCGGCCAGGGGCACCGGGCCGACGGTGAGGGTCAACGGCGGCGGCTCGGTGGGAGCAGGTGCGGCGGAAACGGCGACGGTGACCGGGGTGGGGGCTGGGACGGCCCCGGTGACCGGGGCGGAAGCAGGGACAGCGCCGGTGACCGGGGCAGGGGTGGGGGCAGGGGCGGCGGCCTGGTCGCGGAGGGCGGCGGACTTCTCGGTCGCCCGCAGGACCGCGTCGGCCAGATCGGTGACGGTCGGGTGGTCGTAGACGGTGACCGAGTCCAGGTCGGTGCCGAAGCGCCGGTTGAGGTCCCGGACCAGCTCGACCGCGCCGATGGAGTCCAGCCCCAGGTCGGAGAAGCTCCGCTCCGGGGTGATCTCACCCGGTCGCAGGTAGAGCAGCGCCGCCAGGAACTCCTCGACCGCCGCCCTGACCTCGGCCACGTCCCGGCTCTCTGCCACCTCCGGGCTCTCGGCCGGCTCCCGGGCCTCGGTCACCGGCGTCTCCACCACCGCAGGGGGTATGGGCCGTTGCGGGGCCGGGTCCACTGTGTTGCGGTACGCGGTGACCCGGGCGAAGTGGTCCCGGACCCGGTCGGCCGACTCGGCACCCAGGACCCGTTCGTGCATCCGGACCTCACTGTCGATGACGTCGGGGAGCCGACGGAGGATCCGCCCGGCCAGCTCTGTCTTGAGGGTCCGCACCGAGTCTGCGGGCTTCTCCGCCATCGCCCGGGCCAGGTCCAGGGCCGCCCGAAGCACGTCGGCACGGGGCAGGACGGTCACCGTGGCACCGCGACGGTGCAGTTCGGCCCCGGTGATCGACCGCCCGGTGAGCAGCATCTCGGCGGCGAGCGTCGGACCGAACCGCTGTTCGAGGACGTACGTCGCCCCCATGCCCGGGGTGAACCCGTAGCTGGTGAAGTTGGCGCTGTAGACCGACTCCTCGCCGAGCAGGACGATGTCGCCGTAACAGGCGAAGGCGAGTCCGCCGCCGGAGGCGTGGCCCGACACGGCGGTCACCACCGGACGGGTGCACCTCAACAGTCCCTCGTAGACGAAGGACGCGTCGGTGAAGGTCCCCTCCCCCTCGGCCAGGGTCCGCAGCGCCTCCGGGGTGCCGCCCATGCTGAACACCGGCCCCTCGCCGGTGACCACCACCGCGCGGACGTCGTCGCGGCGCTCGATCTCGTCGAAGGTCGACCGGAGTCCGTCGAGGAGCCCGGCGGTGAACATCGTCGCCCGCATGACCAGGAGGGCCACCCCGTGGTCGAGGAACCGGACGTCCAGGTCCGGGCCGGTGACCATCACCTCCGGGCCCCCCTGCGTCCCGACCGGCGCGACAGACTGTGGTCCGACCGGCGCGACAGACTGTGGTCCGACCGGCGCGGCAGGCTGTGGGGACAGGGGTCCGGCATCGGCCGGGGCCGGTTCCCAGGCCCCGATCCAGCACCGTTCCTCGGGCAACGGGTAGCCGGGCAGGGACACCCGGTGGGGTCGGGAGTCCCCGTGGCACCGGTGCCAGTCCACCTCACCCCCGCCCACCCAGTGACGGGCGAGGTCGGCCAGGCGACCGGCCTTGAACAGGTCGACAGGGTCCACGGGGCCCGGTACGCCGTCGAGGACCACCGTCGGGCCGCCCTGCCCGGTCTCGGCGTACCCGTGCAGGGCGGCCCGCAGCTCGGCGACGGTACCCGCCACCACCGCCAGCCGTACCGGCATCGGGGTTCGCCCGACCTGGGTGGTGAAGGCGATGTCGGCGACCCCCGAGTCCACCTCGATCCCGTCGAGTCGGGTCCGGTCGGTCAGGTCGGCCAACCCGTCGACACCGACCAGACCGACCAGGTCGGCGGCGGTCAGCCCGAGGTCCCCGAGGGTGCTCCCCGGGTCCAGGGCGGAGGCGGGTACGCCCAAACGGTCCGCCACCGCCGGCACTGCGGTGGCTCCGGTCGGCAGCCCCGCGGCCACCACGGCGGCGTACCGGCGCAGGTCGGAGGCGGTACGGGCGGACAGGACCACCAGAGCCGGTCCGGTGGGTACGGTCCGGGGAGCGGGGACGAACTCCTCGACCAGGACGTGGGCGTTGGTGCCGCCCGCCCCGAAGGCGCTCACCCCGGCCCGTCGGGTCCCGCCCTCGGGGACGGTCCAGGGCTCCCCGACCCGCTGCACCCGCACCGGTGCGTCGTCGAAGTCGATGTGCGGGTTGAGCTCGTCGGCGTGCAGGGAGGCGACGAGGTGACGGTGGCGCAGTTGCAGGAGGACCTTGGTCAGCCCGGCGACCCCGGCCGCGCCCTCCAGGTGGCCGATGTTGGACTTCACCGACCCGATGGCACAGGAGCCGGTCGGCACGGCACCGCCCCGGAACGCCTGGCGCAGCCCCTCGACCTCGATCGGGTCACCGAGGACGGTGCCGGTGCCGTGGGCCTCGACGTACCCGAGGGTGGCGGGGTCCCACCGGGCGTCGGCGAGCGCCCGTCGGATCAGGGCTGCCTGGGACTGCGGGCTCGGTACGGTGGCTCCCGCCGTCCGGCCGGTGTGGTTGACCGAGGTGGCCCTGATGACCCCGTACACGTGGTCACCGTCGGCGACCGCCCGGGACAGCGGCTTGAGGACCACAGCCCCCACCCCCTCCCCGGGGGTGTAGCCGGTGCCGTCGCGGCCGAAGGCCCGACACCGACCGTCGGTCGACAACCACTGGCCCTGCGCGAGCTGGAGGTACTTCTGCGGGTGGACGGTGACGTTCACCCCGCCGGCGACCGCCATCGTGCACTCGCCCCGCCGGATGGCCGCCACGGCCAGGTGGACCGCGGTGAGCGAGGACGAACAGGCGGTGTCGACAGCCAGGCTCGGCCCGGTGAGGTCGAAGGTGTGCGACACCCGGTTGGCGACGGCGCAGTGCATGGCGGTGGGGGCGACCCCGTCGGGGGCTCCGCCGACGAGCTGGTAGTGGTTCCACATCACCCCGACGTAGACGCCCACGGTCTCCCCACCCAGGGACTCGGGCGGGTGACCCGCGTCCTGGAGGGCGTGCCAGGACGTGGTGAGGAAGAGGCGTTCCTGCGGGTCCATCCGCTCCGCGTCGCGTCGGGAGACACCGAAGAACGCGGGGGCGAAGAGGTCCACCCCGGTCAGGAAACCGCCCCACCTGGCGTACGTCCGGCCGGGTGTTCCCTTCACCGGGTCGAACACCTCGGAGTGGTCCCACCGGTCGGCGGGGACCTCGGTGACGGCGTCCCGCCCGTCGGCCAGGACCTGCCAGAACTCGGCCACGTCGGCGGCACCCGGGTACCGGCCGGCCAGCCCGACCACCGCCACCGCGTCGAGGTCGGTGTCCGAGGCGGCGGTGGGAGAGACGGCAGTAAGAGGAGCGGCGGTGGGAGAGACGGCAGTAAGAGGAGCGGCGGTGGGAGGGGCGGCGGTGGGAGAGACGGTCGGGACCAGGGCCCGGATCCGGGTCGGATCGCCGTGCAGGACGAGGATCCGGGGATGCCCGGCCCCCAGCGCCCGCCGGAGCAGGTCCAGCCCGACGTCGGTCGGCAGGGGGGTCTGCCCGGTGGCGGCCCCGGAGCGGCGGACCACCTCGGGGGTGACGGCCATCCCCCCGTCGGCCCACAGGGGCCAGTCGACCACGACGGTACGGCCCCGCCCCCGCCGACCCGCCTCCGCGAGGGTGGCGTTGGCGTACCCGTAGGCACCCTGGCCCGGATTGGCCACCACCGCGGACGCGGAGGAGAAGACCGCCAGGAAGTCGAGGTCGTCGGCGGCGGTGGCCTCGTCCAGGTGACGCAGACCGGCCAGCTTCGGGGCGGTGGTGGTGGCCAGGTCGGCCGGGTCACCCCGGAAGAACACCCCGTCCCGGGTCACCCCCGCGCAGTGCAACACCCCGTCGATACGGCCGAACCGGTCGCGGACCTGGGCGACAGCACGCCGTACCGCCACCGGATCCGTCACGTCCGCCAGGACCGGGTACACCAGTCCCCCGGCCCGTTCACCCGCCCCGACGAGGTCGTCGGCCGGACGGGTTCGCGACACCAGGGCGACAGTGGCCGCGTACCCGGTGGTCAGGTGCCGGACGAGAAGGTCGGCCAACCCCCCGGAACCCCCGGTGACCAGGTACACCCCGCCCTGCCGCCACGGGTCGACGGAGCCGGTCAGGTCGACCTCGCGCCACCGGCGGACCCGTCGCCGTCCGGCGACGTACCGGACCTCGGGCTCCACCTCGGCGACGCCCAGCTCACGGCGGACCGCGACGGCCACCTCGGCCGGGTCGGACACGTTCAGGAACCGGCACCGCAGGGCGGGCACCTCGACGGTGACCGTCCGGGCCAGGGCACCGGTGGCGGCCCGCTCCGGGGTCGGCTCCCCGGTGGTCACCACCACCAGGTCGCAGGGACCGACGTCGACCAGGGCGGCGGCAGCCCGCCACAGGTCCTCGGCAGGCCGGTCGGAGACCACCACCACCGCCGACGGAGGCGACGACAGGGTACGCAGGGCGTCGGGAGTGGCCACCCGAGGACCTGTCAACCCGGGCGGGGCGACCTCGGCCACCACCACCGGCTCCACCGGGGACGGCTCCGGGAGGTCGGTCTCCTCCCACACGTCGACGAGGGTCACGGCGGTGTCCGGGCGGGACGGCGGTGGTGTCAGGGTCTCCGCCAGATGGGAGGCGAGCGCCTCGATGGTGCTGTGTTCGAAGAGCAGGGTCGGGTACAACTGCCGCCCGACCAGCTCCTCCACCCGGTCGGTCAGCCGCAGGAGGGCCACCGAGTCCAGGCCCAGGTCGTAGAAGCCGACCCCGGTGGGGACCTCACCGGCGGGCCGGCGGAGCATCCCGGCGACCGCCTCCCGCAGCGCGGTGGTGAGACCGGCGACGGCGCTCGGGAGGTCGTCGAGGAGGCGGTGGATCAGTCCGGGTTCCCGGATCCGTTTGCAGGTCAGCCCGGTGAACCCGGCCAGGAACCGGCCGTCGGCGTCCCGGACCGTGTAGTCGGTGGTCACCACGTCTCCGGACGGGGCCAGCCGCTCCGGGGACGCGACGTGGACGTGGCAGGTCGCCGGGAGCGGCTCGGGAGCACGCAGTTCCCTGACGAACATCGGCACGAACGGATCGTCGGTGGGCATCGTGACCTGCCCGAAACCGGCCAGTGTGGAGGCGTCCAGCGAGGCCGGGTGCAGGTGGAATCCGGCGTCCTGAGCGGGGTCGACGACGGTTCTGGTCAGCTCCGCCACCAGGTGGCCGTCGCCGACGTGGAGGGTTCCGGAGCAGGTCATCGCCGGGCCGTGCCGGATCTGTTCCCGGGCCGCCCGGGCGTAGAGGGTGGCCAGGTCCTCCCGCCGGGCGGCGGCGCGCAGGACCGCCAGGTCCACCGGGGGCGGAAGCGGATCGTCGGTACGACAGACCAGGCCGTGGGCGTTGTCCCGCCACCCCGACACCGGCTCGCCGTCGCGTAGCCACCGGCTCCGGACCCGGAAGGGACGCCCGTGTACGCCCTCCTCGTCGATGGTGAGGACGATCTCCCGGTCGTACCCCTCGGTCGTGACGATCGCCTCGGCCAGGACCGTGTCCCGGACGCAGATCCGCCGGTGGTCCCACCCGGCGGCGACGACAGCCCGGTAGACCAGGTCGAAGAAGACCACCCCCGGCATCACCGACACGCCGTGCAACCGGTGGTTCTGCATGACGAAGTCGTTGTGGGTGAGGTGCACCCGGGACTCGATGCCGGACATGGGAACCTCCCTGCGGGGACGACTGTCAGTCACGGGTGGCGACCTGCATGTGCAGCAGGGAGGCGACCAGCGGCTCCGGACGCTGCGAATCGGGCTCGGCCCGGCCGTCGAGCCAGAGCCGACGGCGACGGAACACCGGTGGGGGCAGGGGCGTCCGGCGCGGTGTCGTCGGTGGGGCGGCGCTGAGCACCAGGTGGGCGTTTGTGCCACCGAGTCCGAAGGAGCTGACCCCGGCGACCCGGTCCCGACCGGGCGGCCACGGTGCCGTGGCGGTGGTGACGTGCAGGGGCGAGCGGCCGACGTCGAACCGGGGGTTCGGGACCCGACAGAACAGCGTCGGCGGGATCTGCCCGTGCTCCACCGCCAGGGCCGCCTTCACCAACCCCGCCATCCCGGCGGCGCTGAGCAGATGTCCGAGGTTGGACTTGACGCTGCCCACCTCGATGCCACCGACCGGCTGCCCGGCGAAGACCTCGGTCAGGGCCCGCAACTCGATCGGGTCGCCGATCATCGTCCCGGTGCCGTGCGCCTCCACCATCCCGACCTCGGCGGGGGTCCGCCCCGCCATCGCCAGGGCCTGCCGGACCACGTCGGCCTGGGCGGCCGGGTTGGGGGTGGTGACCCCCATCGTGTGTCCGTCGTTGTTGACCGCCACCGCCTCGATCACCGCGTGCACCCGGTCCCCGTCGGCCAGGGCGGCGGCGAGCGGCTTGAGCAGGACGACGACGCACCCCTCACCGGGGACGAACCCGTCGGCGTCGGCGTCGAACGTCCGGCACCGGCCGGTCGGTGACAGGGCGCGGGCGGCACTGAGGTCGAGGTACGTGTGCTCGTCGAGGAGGACCTCCACGGCACCCGCCACCGCCAACTCGGACTCACCGGCGAGCAGGCTCCGGCAGGCGGTCTGCACCGCCACCAGCGACGACGAGCAGGCGCTGTCGACGACGAGGTTCGGGCCGCGCAGGTCGAAGTGGTGGGCCACCCGGGCGACGATGAAGTTCTGGTCCGACCGCAGGACGTCGGAGCGGACCGGGACCCGTCGGCCGTAGTCGGACAGCCGGGCCCCGGCGACCACGGCGACCCGCCGGCCGCGCAGTTCGGCCTGGTCGTACCCGGCCTCGGCGAAGCACTCGGCGGTGCCCTCCAGGAACATCCGGATGGCCGGGTCGAGGCACCGCGCCTCGTCGTCGGTCATGTCGAAGTACCCCGGGTCGAAGTCCTCGACGCCGGGGACGAACCCACCCCACTTGCTGATCGACCGGCCCAGGGACGGCTCCGGCGAGTACCACACCCGGTGGTCCCACCGACCGGGTGGCACCTCCGTGACGGCGCAGTCGCCCCGTAGGAGGTTCGCCCAGAAGGTGGCCGGGTCGGACGCGCCGGGGACCCGGACGGCCATCCCGACGATCGCGATCCGCCTGTCGACAGTCTCACCCGACCGGTCGCCCGGCACCGGGTCCGCGCGACCGCCCGGAGCCGGGCTCGGCGACACGTCCTCGACCGCCGGGGTGGGCGGCTGAGGGATGGTGGTGGGCGGTGTGGTGATGGCGAGGTGGTCGGTCAGTTGTTCCAGGGTGGGATGGAGCAGCAGGGTCGCCGGGTCGAGGGGACGTCCCAGCCGCCCCTCGACGGCGACCAGCAGTTCCCCCAGCAGGACCGAGTCGACACCGAGGTCACCGAACTCGACGGTCGGATCGAGGTCCCGCTCCGGTACGCCGATCACCTCCGCGACGAGACCGGCCAGCCAGGTCGGCCCGGCGGGCCGGTCGGGGCGTACCCGCAGGAGGGCGTCCGGGTCGGGGCCGGGTCCCAGCGGCGGAACGGGCAGGACGACCTCCCCCACCGGCAGGGCCAGGACCCGGTCCAGGACCCGCAGTCCGGCCGCGTCGTCCAGGGGGGCGATCCCGGCCGGGGCGCAGGGGTTGGGAAGGCCGCTGGTCGACCCGGTCTGCGCCCACTGGGGCCAGTCCACCGCCCGCATCCCGGTCCGACCGGCGGCGATCTCGGCCCGGACCAGCTCGTCCACTGCCGCGTTCGCCGTCGCGTAGTCGGACACCCCGGCGGCCAGGGCCGGGACGGTGGCGCAGACGGAGGAGAAGACACAGAAGAAGTCGAGCCGGTCGTCGGCGCAGAGTCGGGCCAGGTCCTCGTACCCGTCGAGTTTCGGGGCGAGGACCGCGCGGATGTCGGCTGTCGCCTTGTGGACGAAGGCGGGACTGCCCTGACCGCCCGTACCGGCGCAGTGGACCACCCCCCGCAGCGGCCCCAGCTCGGCCCGGACCCGGTCCAGGAACCGGCCGATCCCCGGGAAACCGCCGCTGTGCTGGAGGACCCGGACACCCCTGTCGGTCAGGGCCCGGGCGGTGTCGGTGGTGGGCCGGACCCCGACCAGGGCGACAGCGCGTGCCCCGTGGTCGACAAGGTGTCGGGCGACCAGGGCACCGGTCCCCCGGGTCCCGCCGGTCACCAGGTACACCCCGTCGGGGTCGCACCGCAGCGGGACGTACGGCGCGGACACCGGCTCCAGGTGCGGCCGGTGCCGTCGGCCGTCCCGGTACCGGACCAGCCCGTACGGGTCGGGGCGGGTCCACTCGGCGCGGATCTCGTCGACCGGGTCGTCGGCCCGGTCGGTGTCCAGGACCGTCGCGGTGACCCGGGCGTACTCGGCCCCGAGTGCCCGGACGAACCCGGCGGTACGGACGTCGGCGTCGGCGACCTGGACGATCCGCAGCGGGGTCCGGGGGCGGGCCGACAGCAGCCGCCGCACCACAGCCACCCGGGTCTCCCAGTCCGGTTCGCCGGGCAGTAGGAGCAGACCTGACACGTCCGGCCGGTCGGCCAGGACCCCGGTGAGGTCGACCTCGTCCCGGACCCCCGTCACGCCCAGGGCCGCGACGGTCCCGGGGGCACCACCGAGGCAGACAACGCTCGTCAGGTCCGGCATCGACCCGGCCGTCACCTCCTCGGCCCGCCACCCTCTGCGATACAGCGGAACCTCCCCACCGGCGGGTTCCGCAGCGACCTGCGGGGCCGGGGCAGGCGGGGGCGGCTCGACCGGGGCCGAGATGGCCGACGGCGGGGGCGGCTCGACCGGGGCCGGGGCCGGGGCCGGGGCGGGCTCGGGGGCCCAGCACCGGAGTCCCGCGAAGGGGTACGACGGCAGGTCGACCACCGACCGGCGGGACGGATGCAGGCGTTCCCAGTCGACAGGACCACCGTCGACCCAGTGCCTACCGATCTCGGCCCACGACTCCGTACCGGTCACCGGCAGGACCGGTCGGGTCGGGTCGGGGGCGGCCGGGGCGCGCCCCATCATCACCGTCGGGTCACTGCGGTACCGGTCCAGCCGGTCCACGAGCGACCCGACGTCCTCGACCACGACGGCCAGCCGCTGTCGCAGTGGCTCCCGCCCGACCTGGAGGGTGTACGCGACGTCGGCGAGGGCGGGTCCGCCCCCGGCGAGCAGGGCGGCGGCTTCCTCTGCTGCCCCGGCACCGCCCGCACCGGCGGCGATCCGGCGTACCGCCGCCCACAGGTCCTCGGTGGACGGGGTGCGCCCGGAGCGCAGGTGCCCGGCCACCCGGTCGACGAGTGCCGCGAGGCGGTCCTCGTCTGCGGCGGAGAGGACCACCAGGTGGGGGCCGGGAGGCGGGGGCGGGGCGGGGTCCCGGGTGGGCGGGGCGGCGACCACTGCGTGGGCGATGGTCCCACCGGCCCCGAAGGAGCTGATCCCCGCCACCCGGGGGCCCCGCCACTCGGCCCGGTCCCGTTGCACCCGGAACGGCACCGCGTCCCAGGGCACGTCAGGGTTGAGGTCGTCGGCGTGCAGGGACGGGGCGAGGACGCCGTGCCGCAGTTGCAGCAGGACCTTTGTCAGCCCGGCCAGCCCGGCGGCGGCCTCGGTGTGCCCGATCGTCGACTTCACCGATCCGATGGGGATGCCGGCGACGGGAAGGTCCCCGTACGCCCGGGTCAGGCCGTCGATCTCCACCGGGTCGCCGAGGGCCGTCCCGGCGCCGTGCGCCTCCACGTACCCGATCTCGGTGGGGGCGGTGTCGGCGGCCCGCAACGCCCGGCGTACCACCTCCGCCTGGGCGGCGGGGTTGGGCACCAGGTATCCGTTGGTCCGGCCGGCGTGGACCACCGCCGTACCCCGGACGACCCCGTGCACCGGGTCCCCGTCGGCGAGCGCCCGGTCCAGGGGTTTGAGGACGAGTACCCCCACTCCTTCGGCGGGAACGAAACCGTCCCCACCCGCGCCGAAGCTGCGACTGCGCCGGTCGGTGGCGGTCAGGGTCATCCGCTGCTGCTGGCGGAACTTGTTCGGGTGCAGGCTGAGACTGACCGCCCCGGTGATCGCCACCTCGGCGTCGCCCTGGCGCAGGCACCGGACCGCCAGGTCGAGGGCGACGAGGGCGGAGGAGCACATGGTGTCCACTGTGAGACTCGGCCCGTGCAGGTCGAAGTGGTACGAGACCCGGTTGGCGATCCCGCCGAGGGTGGCACCGGTGTCCTGGGGGAAGCCCTGCCCGGTCTGCTCCACCCCGAAGTAGGGGTACTCGTTCCACATCGCCCCGGCGTAGACGGCGACGGAGCCGTGGTGACGCCGTCGCAGCCGGGTCCGTGGGTATCCCGCGCTCTCCAGGGCCTCCCAGGTCACCTCCAGGAAGAGCCGTTCCTGCGGGTCCATCAGGGCCGCGTCCCGGGGGGTGATCCCGAACAGCATCGGGTCGAACCTGTCGACCTGGTCGAGGTAACCGCCCTCCATCAGCTCCACCGGCCACCCGGGGCGGGCCCGGTCCTGCGGCAGGGGGGTGACACAGTCGCGGCCGTGGACCAGGTTGTCCCAGAACTCGGCGAGCCCCGGTGACCTCGGGTAACGCCCGGCGACCCCGATCACCGCGATCTCCGTGGTCTGCTGACGGTGCCCGGCCGACACCGCCCGGCCGACCGCCGACCCCCCGGCGGCAGCCGGGGCCGGGGCGGCAGCGGGCGGGGATGCTGCGGCGGCAGGTGCAGGGCCGGGGGGCGGGGGCGCAGCGGCGGCGGGTGTCGGGGCGGGACCGTCGTGGGGGGCGTGCTGGCCGGGTGTCCGGGTGGGGGCGTGGTGACCGGCGGCGGCGAGGGCGGCGGCCACCTCGGCGAGGGTTCCGTGTTCGAAGAACAGGGTCCGGGTCCGTACGCCGAGGTCCTGTTCCAACCGGGTGTTCACCTCGGTGACCAGGTACGACGACAGTCCGATGTCGGTCAGGGGACGGTGGGGGGCGACGACGCCCGCCGGGTTGCCGGAGACCTCCGTGTACACCCGGACGAGGTAGCGCTCCAGCTCCCCGACGACCCCCGGTTCGGGGGCCGACCCGACGGCCGGCGTGGCGGGGGCCGTGACCCCGAACGGATAGGTGGGCAGCGGGACCCGACGGGGTGGGGTCGGCCAGTACCGCCGCCAGTCGACGTCCCGTCCGGACACCCAGGCGGTGGCCGCGTCCAGCTCGGTGTCGGGGGTGGGGCCACCCGGGTCCCGACCGGCGATCCCGTGCCGGACGGCGTCGGTCGGGTCGCCGCGCAGGAACGCGGCGAGCCCGTCGGCCAGGTCCCGGTGGTCCCGGCAGAACACCGCCAGCCGGTACGCCAGCGGGGTACGCCCCACCTGCGTGGTGTACGCGACCTCCGCGAGGTCGGGTCGTGGTACGGAGTCCTCGACGTGTCGGCGCAGCCGCTCGGCGCAGTGCCGGAGCGGGGTGGGGCCGGCGGCGGAGAGGACTACCGCATGGGGGTTCTTCGACTGCTGCGTCACGGCACCTGCCCGGGTGGGAAGGGGTGTGGGCCGACCGTCCGCGGCCCGGGCCCCACGCTAGGAGTGGGCCGGGCAACCGCCTGCTCAACACTGAGCAGGCGTCGATATCCAACGATTGGTGCACCCGTCGACAGGGCTCAACGGTGAGCAGAAAGCCCCGAGGCGGTACGGGTAGAACAGGGACGTCCCGAACGAGAGGGAGCGACCCCGATGACCACCACCCGAGCGCCCTTCACGGCGCTGCACCAGTCCGCCCTGCCGTTGGAGCGGGTGCTGCACTCCATGAACTCCGGCTTCATCCTGCACCGGGTGGGCCAGTTGGCGTACGAGTTCTCGGCGGAGGGCCGCCGGTTCAGCGTCGACCTGCTGCGGTACATCAACGAGTCGCAGGAGGGCGTGGCGACGTCGTTCGCCTTCGAGGAGACGTTCGGCCGACGCGACCGGATGCACTGGTTCATCCATCTGAAGTCGCCGAACGACTACGGGATCCTGCTCAACATGGTCGACCACGACCTGGAGTTCCGGCGGATCTCCGACGAGGACCGGCTCCCGACCAAGGGGGGCGGCAACTGGGACCGGATGTTCGTCCACCGCAGTCTGCACGAGGACGTCCTGATCCCGCAGCACGGGATGGACCACGACGACGACCATGCCGAGGGTGCCACCTTCGTGCCCCCGGCGGCATCGCAGCTGAACCAGGCACCGGAGGACCAGCTCAACACCGCCACCGCCGGGGCCGTCCTGATGCGGACCTCGGACGTGAAGTACGAGTACCGCGAGGAGGGACGGATGTTCCTCGCCCACTGGCAGCACGTCGTCAACGAGCGGCTCGCCGGGCGGGTCACCGCCACCCTCTACGAGCAGACCTGGGGTCAGCAGGACCACCTGTTCCAGCTCGTCCACCTGCGGTCGCCGGAGGACTACCACGAGCTGGCGGCCCTGGAGCGCAGCCCCGACATGCTCCGGGAGGTGTTCGGCAGGCAGCGGTTGCACGAGTCCAAGGGCGGTGGGGGCTGGGACCGGCTGTTCATCCCCGGCAGCATCCGCGACACCCTGCTCCTTCCGCAGGTGCCCGGTGCGGATGACTGATCCGAGCCGACCCCGCCGCCGCACGGGCCGGCGTCGATGACGTACCGGACCGTCGACGTCCGACACCAGCCGGGGCTGGTCCAGGTGACGCTGGACCGGCCCCACCGGCGCAACGGGATCGACCACGAGGTGATCGCCGACCTGAACGCGGCCCTGGACGCCGCCGAGGGGGACCCGACCTGTCGGGCGGTGGTGCTCCGGGGCCGCGACGGGGTGTTCAGCGACGGGATGGACTTCGCCACGGCCGCCGCCGACAGCGGGTCGGCCGACGGTGGGCAGGCCTTCTTCGACCTGCTGACCCGGTTCACCACCACCGACCGGGTGGTGGTGTCCCAGGTGGACGGCCGGGTCGCCGGGGGTGGGGTGGGTCTCGCCGCCGCCAGTGACGTCGTCCACGCCACACCGCGCAGCACCTTCGCCCTTCCCGAGGCGTTGTGGGGGCTCCTGCCCTGTTGTGTCCTGCCGTTCCTGGTCCGCCGGGTCGGTTTCCAGAAGGCGTACACGGCGACGTTGAGCACCCAGGTGGTCGACGCCCGGGAGGCCCACCGGATCCACCTCGTCGACGAGCTGTCCGAGACCCCGGAGACGGTGCTGCGGCAACTGGTGTTCCGCCTGGTCCGGTTGGACGGCGAGATCATCGGCGACGCGAAGCGGTACTTCCACCGGCTGGCCCCGATCGACGAGCGGGCCGGGTCGGTGGCGGTGGCGGAGTTCGGCAGGTTGATGTCCTCGCCAGTGGTCCGTCGTCGCATCGCCGACTTCGTCGACCACGGGCGCTACCCCTGGGAGCGGTGATCCGGCCATGCGGGCGTGGTTGTTCCCCGGTCAGGGCTCGCAACACCGGGACATGGGATCGGAGCTGTTCGACAGGTTCCCCGACCTGGCGGAGACCGCCGGGCAGATCATCGGGGTGCCGGTCCGGGACCTCTGCCGGGACGTCCACGGCGAGTACCTGGGGCAGACCCGGTACGTCCAACCCGCAGTCTTCGTGGTCAGTGCGCTGGCCGCCCGGGCGGCGTCGGCCGACGGCCCCCCACCGGACGTGGTGGCGGGTCACAGCCTGGGTGAGTTCGCGGCCCTGCACGTCGCGGGGAGCCTCGACTTCGAGACCGCCCTGCGGTTGGTGGTCCGTCGGGGCGAGGTGATGGACCGGGTCTCCGGCGGCGGGATGGCCGCCCTGCTGGGACTCCCCCTGGAGTGGGTCGAGCGGACCCTGGCCGGGCTGCCCGACCTGGAACTGGCCAACCACAACCTGCCGGACCAGTTCGTGGTGGGCGGCACCGCCGAGAGTGTCCGGGCGGTCGTCGAGGCGGTCCGCCGGCACGGCACCGGACGGTGCGTACCCCTGGCGGTCAGCGTCCCGGCGCACACCCGGTTCATGGCGTCGGCCGCCGAGGAGTTCGGGCGGCTGCTGCGGGAGGTCCGGTTCACCGCCCCCCGGATCCCGGTGATCAGCAACGTGACAGCCCGGCCGCACGACCTCGACGCCCTTGCCGACCTGCTCCGCGACCACGTCGTACGCCCGGTCCGGTGGTGGGACACGCTGTGCCACCTGTCCCGGTCGGGGGTGACCGAGGTGACCGAGGTCGGCCCCGGGGAGGTGCTGACCAGGATGTGGGTCCGGGCCGCCGACCGGCTTCCCCGCCCCACCCCACCACCGGCGTCGGTCCCCCCGCCCCGGGCGGCACCGGTCCCACCCGCGCCGACCAGGCCGGTGCCC
Organism: Micromonospora sp. NPDC000207; assembly: GCF_040300925.1. NCBI lineage: Bacteria > Bacillati > Actinomycetota > Actinomycetes > Micromonosporales > Micromonosporaceae > Micromonospora > Micromonospora sp. NPDC000207. Next base: position 19,923 of record NZ_JBEPEQ010000017.1, on the reverse strand, counting down.
GTTCCGCCCCGCCGGGGTGCGACCACCGGTTCGACGGTGTTGCAGGCGGAGTACGACATCAGGTACCCGTGTCTGGTGGGTGCCCTGGGCCACGGGGTCACCTCCCCCGCCCTGCTGCGTCGTCTCGGCGGGGCGGGCCTGTTCGGGTTCCTCGGCACCGACGGTCTGGGGTCGGCAGAGGTCGCGGCGGCTCTGGGGCAGCTCCGGGACCTGCCCCGGTACGGCGCGGCCTGGCCGACGTCCGGGGTGGACGACCGGGCGGTGGCGCAGTTGTACCTGTCCCACGACGTCCGGGCGGTCCAGGTCGACGGGGCGCGGAGGACGGTGCCGCCCCAGGTGGTCCGGTACCGGTTCACCGACGGGGACCGGCGGGTCCTGGTCCTGACCGACGACATGGCCACGGCGGTGGGGTTCCTTCGACCGGCCGACCCCCACCTGGTGGGTGCCCTGGTGGCCGCCGGCGACCTGGACGCCGCAGCGGCCCGGAGGGCGACGACGACGCCGGTGGCGACCGACGTCGCCGTCCGGCGTGACGCGTTGGACCTGGTTCCCGCCCTGGCCCGGCACCGGGACCGGGTGGCGCCGACGGTCCGGGTCGGGGTGGCGGGGGTGGGGTCCCCGGCAGCGGTGGCGGCGGCGTTCGCCCTCGGGGCGGACTTCGTCGTGGTCACCACGCTCGCCCAGTGCACTCCGGAGGCAGCCACCTCCGACGAGGCGAAGGACCTGCTCGCCGGGTTGGACGTGACCGAGGTCCGGGACGCCCCCGACCCGGAGCTGTTCGCGCTGGGGGTTCGCAGCCGGGTGGCCGGACGGGGCACCCTCTACGCCGCCCGGGCCGAGCAGTTGTACCGTCTCTACCTGCGCCACGACCGGCTGGAGGACATCCCGGCCGCAGATCGGGCCGGGGTGGAACGGGTCCAGTTCGGGCGGAGCCTGGACGAGGTGTGGGCCGAGGTGGCCGCCCCGACCGTCGACGACCGGCACCGGATGGCGTTGGTGTTCGGGGCGTACTGCCGGGCGGCCACGGCGGCGGCGGTTCGGGGCGACCGACGTCGAATACTGGACTTTCGGATCCCCTGTGGCACCGACATGGGGACGTTCAACCGGCTGACCGTGGACGGCCCGCTGGCCGACTGGCGACGACGCCACGTCGACCTCGTCGTCGAGGAGCTGATGGCGGGCGCACCCGGTACGAACTGACCGGCCTGCCCCTGATCCGGCCCGAGGTACACAGTGGCGGCCTTCGCCGTGATGACCCCATTTACCCTCGTTTTTTTCTGCGGAATCAGTACGACAGCCGACAGAATTCGAGCCAAACGGGCGCGTAGACAGCCACCCCCGCCATTGTTAACATGACATCAACACGGACCGGAACGATCATGTCCGTGCGAGGTAAAGTGCAACCCTTTACCGGTTCCACCCAGGGCATACGGCAGGGGCCACGTCGGCGACCTGCGCCCAGTACCGTGCAACACCTTGCAGCACCGTCAGAAACGGTCAGCGCAACGGAATAGCAAACCAGATCGGTAGGGTGGATCGCGTTGACGCAACCTATGCACGACCCGGCCGTAATCAGTCTCGACGAGGCGTGATGACCTCGTCCTCACGGCCGGACGACCCGGAGCGCTCCCCACCCTCCCCGGTCACCACATTGCTGCCCCCTCCGGTTCGATCATCCTTATTGGATCTTCCGAAACCGTTCTGAGCAGCTGTTCTCAGTGTCAAATCGACCAGGGTCGCCGCGCCCCGGAGCGCGGGGCACCCCTGGCGCTCCCACCTGCGATCCCGCCGCCGAGTCACGGGCGGGCGGCACCCGGGCAATCTTCGGTGTCTGCTCACAACAGAACAGAGAGCCGGCACCGGGGCACCCAGACTACGAGTGCCCCAGGCGGAATGGACCTGCCGATCCACCGCCGACAGAGAAAAGCGAAAACGACAGATCGCCACCTGTCCGAATAGGTATGCTGTAAGACTCGGGGGGACTTCTTGAACACTTCCAACGGCTTCGATCTATTCTGTTCAAATCTGCTCAAACTCGTGCAGAGCGAACCGAGCTTCGCCGTACGGACCCACATCCCCAAGGGCGGGTCGGTCTACAATTCCGGCGACCATGACCTGCGGATCTATCTGGTCGAGGTGGGGCAGATCAAGACCACCGCGTCGTCCACCGACGGCAAGCAGTGCCTGCTGTCGATCCACACCCGGGGGGACACCTTCGGGGAGCTCAGCCTGCTGGGGATGCCCCGGGAGGAGACGGCCACCGCGATGCGCGACAGCGTGGTCAGGCGGATCAACTCGGCGAAGCTCCTGGAGACGATCTGTCACGACGAGGAGCTGAGCTGGCACTTCAACCGGTTCCTGATGGCCCGGCTGCGTGACCAGCAGCAGACCATCATGCAGCTGGTCACGATGGACAGTGAACACCGGCTCGCCGCCACCCTCCTGCGGCTCGGCCGCAAGCTGGGTCGGGAACTGGCCGGTGGCCGGCAGATCGAGGCCCGGATCACCCAGGAGGACCTGGCCAGCATGGTGGGGACCACCCGGAGCCGGGTCGGCCTGTTCCTCAAGCACTTCCGCCGGGCCAGCCTCGTCGACCAGCAGCCCGGCGGATACCTCGTGATCAACGAGCCGGCCCTGGTCGCGTACCTGGAACAGGGTCCCTGGCAGTTGCGGCTCTGGCCCACCGACAACAGCCGCACCGTCCGACCCCCGTCCCGGGCCGCCGGGCACGACCAGCGGGTCGACCGCCGTGGCGGCGACCACCTGGCCCAGCCCGCCCGGGTGTGGTGAGGACCGCCGACCGCCGTACCGGGGGACGCGGCGGCGCCGGTCAGGCCGCAGCCATGTCCCGGAGCTTGAGCACCGACCGCCAGTTCCGGGTGGTGCCGAGCGCCCCGGTCCGCTTCTCGACGAAGGCGTTGCCGAGTTTGCTGCGCCCGTACCCGTCCGGGACGTGGACGAAGACCTCCCGCCCGACCAGGGTCAGGGTCCCGGTCTCCCCCGCCGGGGAGGTCAGGGAGTCCTGGGTCTCCGGGGTGGGCGCCCGGTCGAGGAACGTGACGAGGAGCTTGGTCAGGTCGTCCTGCTGGTCGAGGTACGGATTGGCGGCGATCACCGCCTCCAGTTCGGGAAGGCTGCGCACCAGGACCGGGACGTCCCTGCCCCACCGGTCGGCGATGCCCCGGCGGATGTCGGCGACGACCTCCTCCTCGGCGGAGGAGCAGCCGAACACCACGTTGCCGCTCTGGATGTAGGTCTGCACCCCGTCGAACCCGCAACCGGCGAAGACCTCACGGAGGTCGGCCATCACCATCGAACTGCCACCGCCGATGTTGACGGCGCGCAGAAGTGCCACGTAACGCGTCATGGATCGGGATCCTAACCGGGTGTTCCCGCCGCCACACGCCCGGTGACCAGCGCTCAACAGTGAGCAGACAGGCATTCGGGCCCGCCGTAGAACCGTCACAGGCACCCGAGGGCGAGGGAGACGACGACGATGGTCACCGCGCCTGTCGGAATCGAGAGCATCCACGTCTATCCCGGTCGGGCCTGCCTGGACGTCGGGGACCTGTTCGCGGCCCGAGGGCTCGACCCCGGTCGGATCACCAACCTGATGATGGACCGCCGGTCGGTCAGCCTGCCGTGCGAGGACCAGGTGACCCACGCGGTCAACGCGGCGAAGCCGCTCGTCGACGCGCTCACCCCCCAGCAGCGCGCCGGCATCGAACTGGTCGTGGTCGCCACCGAGTCCGGGCTCGACTTCGGCAAGCCCCTCAGCACGTACGTCCACGCCATGCTCGGTCTCGGCCCCCGGTGCCGGTCCTTCGAGGTCAAACACGCCTGCTACGGCGCAACCGCGGCCCTGCAGACCGCCGCCGCGCTGGTCGCTGCCAGCCCGGTGCCCGACGCCCGCGCCCTGGTGGTGGCGACCGACATCGCCGGGGTGGCGGCACCGGGCAGCTACCACGAGCCCTCCGAGGGGGCCGGGGCCGTCGCGATGCTGGTCGGGCGCTCCCCTGACGTCCTGCGCCTCGACGTCGGGGCGAGCGGGTGCCACACGGAGGAGGTCATGGACACCCTCCGGCCCCGCCCGGACGTCGACGTGGTCAACTCCGACCTCTCCCTCCTGGCGTACCTGACCTGCCTGGAGGAGTGCTTCGCCGCCTACCGGGACCGGGTCGCCGGGGCCGACATCGTCGACACCTTCGACCACCTCGTCTTCCACATCCCGTTCGCCGGGATGGTCCGGGGCGCGCACCGGACCCTGCTCCGCAAGACCAAGGGGTTCTCCGCACCGCAGATCGAGGCCGACTTCGTCGCCCGGGTGGCACCGTCACTGACCTACACCTCGCAGGTGGGCAACCTCTACTCCGGGTCGCTCTACCTGGCCCTGTGCTCGCTCGTCGACCACGTCGACTTCGGCACGGCCCGCCGGATCGGGTTGTTCTCCTACGGCTCCGGCTGCGGGTCGGAGTTCTTCAGCGGCGTGGTCCCGGCGGGTGCCACCACCAACGGGGGTGGGCTGGGCCGGGCGCTGTCCGACCGCCGGGAGTTGACGGTCGCCGAGTACGACGACCTGAACCGGCTCGCCGCCGACCGGGCCTTCGGGGTCCGCGACGCCCGGCTCGACACCACCCCGTACGCGTCCATCATGGACACTCACGTCACCGGCCGCGGCCTGTTGCTGCTGGACCGCATCGAGGACTACCACCGGGTCTACCGGTGGAGCTGAGGCAAGGAGTCTCCATGAGTGTGCCGACCGCCGCGCTGGTGGTTCCCGACCTGCTGCGACACCGCGTCGAGCAGATGCCGGACCAGGAGGCGATAAACGTCCGGGGCAGGACGGGCATCACGTACGGCGAGTGGGACCGCAGGTCGAACGCGGTGGCCCGGGCCCTCCTCGGACGGCTCGGCGGAACCGGCCGGGGTGCCCGGGTGGCCCTGATCTTCTCCGGTGACGACTGGATCGACTACGCAGTCGCCTACCTGGGGATCCTCAAGGCCGGGGCCACTGCGGTGCACACGAACGACCGGCTGCCCACTGTCGAGTTGCAGCGCAGGTTCGACCAGTGCGGGGCGGTCGGAGTGATCCACTCCTCGTCGGTGACCCCGTGGCCTGCCACCCCCGACCGGTGGTCGGTGACGGTGACCGACCTCGACGGCGGGGACTCCGACCCGGTCGAGGTGGACATCCGGGGCGAGGACGTCGCCGACATCCTCTACACCTCCGGCACCACCGGCCCGGCCAAGCCCTTCACCAACCCCCACGGCAACCAGACCTACGGGCGGGGGTCGGCCGCGCTGGGGCAGCTCACCGATCCGGCCCCGCTGCTCGCCCCGATGCCCCTGGGTACGACGTCGAGCGCGACAACCGTCGCCGTCCTGGCCACCACCACCCCGTCGCCCCTGATCGTCTGCTCCCCCGACGATCCGGAGGAGATCGCCCTGCTGATCGCCGAACACCGGTGCGGGACGCTGATCCTGACCCCGTGGACGGCGATCCGGCTCACCGGGATCCGTCCCCGGGAGCGTCACGATCTCAGCACGGTCCGCACCATCGGCAACGCCTCGGCCCTGATGCCGCCCCGGATCGCCCGGGACCTGGTGGCCGCCATGCCGAACGCCACCATCGCCAACGCGTACGCCCAGTCCGAGGCGGTGCCGGCGATCATGCTGGGGACCGTCGACCCGGACCGGCCGATGTGTGTCGGGCGGCCGGGTCGGGGCACCGAGATGCAGGTGGTGGACGACCGGGGCGACCCCGTACCGGCCGGGGAACTCGGTGAGATCTGGCTGCGCAGTACGGCCCCGAAGCGGCTCTACCTCGACGACCGGCTCAACGCCGAGGTCCACGCCGGTGGCTGGACCCGGACCCGTGACCTCGGGCGGGTGTCTGCCGAGGGGGAGCTGTTCCTGTTCGACCGGCGTACCGACGTGATCACCACCGGGGGGCGGCTCGTGTCGTCCCTGGAGGTCGAGGCGGTCCTCTACGACCACCCGGGCGTCCGGGAGGCGACGGTGATCGGCCTGCCCGACCCCGAGCGGGGAGAGGCGGTGACGGCTGTCGTCGCCGCCGACGCCGACCTCGACCTGGCCGAGGTGACCCGACTCCTCGCCGACCGGCTGGAGCCCCACCAGGTCCCCACCCGGATCCACCGGCTCGACGCCCTGCCCCGGGGCGGGACCGGCAAGGTCCTGAAGTACGAACTCCGTCGCATGCTCGGCTGACTCGCCGCCGGTGCCGGCGGGCACGGCTCCCGGCACCCCCGCTCCCGAAGGAGGTCCGCCCGTGAACCTGGCCGCACCGGTTCCGCCCCTGTCCCCGCATTCGCTTCTGGTGTTCCTCGTCGCGGTGGTCGTCCTGCTCCTGGTGGCCCGCCTGCTGGGAGCCGTCGCGGAGCGGTTCGGGGCACCCGCGATCGTCGGGGAACTGTTCACAGGTGTCCTGCTCGGCCCGTCCCTGCTGGGGAGCGTGGCGCCCGGGGTCGCCGGGTGGCTCCTGCCTACCGATCCGCACCAGTTCCACCTGTTGGACGCGGTCGGTCAGATCGGACTCCTCCTGCTGGTGGGGATCACCGGGGCGCACCTGGACCTCGGGCTGCTGCGCCGGCGTACCGGGGCGGCGGTCACCGTCAGCGTGACCGGTCTGGTGATCCCCCTGACCCTCGGAATCCTCCTGGGGCTGGCCCTTCCCACGGCGGTCACCGGGCAGGAGGGTGCCGGACGGCCGGTCTTCGCCCTGTTCCTCGGGGTGGCGATGTGCGTGACGGCGATCCCGGTGATCGCCAAGACCCTCTCCGACATGCGGTTGCTGCACCGCAACATCGGGCAGTTGACCCTCGCGGCCGGCATGGTCGACGACGCCGTGGGGTGGCTCCTGCTCTCCGTCGTGGCGGCGGCGGCGACCACCGGGGTCAGCCTCGGTCAGGTGTCGCTCTCCGTGCTCTACCTGGTCGGCTTCGTCCTCTTCGCCGCCACCGTCGGCCGGTTCGTGGTCCGCCGGGTGATGGACCGGGTGGCCCGCTCCGGCCAGTCGGGGCCGACGGTGACCGCCGCCGTGGTCATCGTCCTGTCCGGCGCGGTCGGCACCCACGCCCTCGGCATGGAACCGGTCTTCGGTGCCTTCGTCGCCGGCCTCCTGCTGGCCCCCTGCCGGTCGTCGCACGCCCTGCTGGGGCCACTGCGGACCGTCGTCATGGCGGTCCTGGCCCCACTCTTCCTGGCCATGGCGGGACTCCGGATGGATCTGACGGCGCTCGTCGACCCCCAGGTCGCTGTGACAGCGGTGGGGGTCCTGACGGTGGCGATCCTCGGGAAGTTCGTCGGGGCGTACCTGGGTGCCCGACTGACCCGGTTGTCCACCTGGGAGGGGCTCGCGTTGGGGGCCGGGATGAACGCCCGGGGGGTCATCGAGGTCATCGTGGCGATGACCGGGCTCCGGCTCGGCGTCCTGAACACCGCGACGTACACGACGGTGATCCTGGTCGCCATCGTCACCTCGTTGATGGCCCCACCGCTGCTGCGGTTGGCGATGGCGAAGGTCGGGCAGACCGAGGACGAGGAACTGCGGCGGATCGAGCACGACGTCTGGCAGGCCCGGTCCGTCCCGAGCCCCGACCGGGGCACCGACCCGCCACCGGTCGAGGGTGGCCCCGGCCGGGTGTGACTCGGCGGCCGATCCACCACCGGCGGTGCCGGACCCGCCGCCCCGACACGTCCCCCGCCGGGCGCCTCGCCGACGCCTGCGCCCCGGTGCCGGGAGACGGCACCGGGGCAGAGGGCCTGGTCACCGGGGCTGAGGGACGGCACCGGGGCAGAGGGCCTGGTCACCGGGGCTGAGGGACGGCACCGGGGCTGAGGGACGGCACCGGGGCTGAGGGACGGCACCGGGGCTGAGGGCCTGGTCACCGGAAGGTGGTGGCCCGTTCGGTCGTCGGGGTGTCGTCGTCGGCCGGGGCCGGGGTGGCGGCCTGCTCGGCGCGGTGTTGGCGGACCGACCACCCGATGGCGGCCACCCAGGTCACCACGATGAGCAGGTAGAGGCCGTACCGCAGCCCGGGTCCGGCCTCGACCCAGTCGCTGAGCAGCAGGGTCCGGGTGTTGGTCAGGATGATGACACCGCCGACGGCCGACCCGAGGACCCGGGGCGGGACGATCCGGACCAGCCAGGCGGCGATCGGTGCGGCGATCAGGCCACCGATCAGGAGGGCGGCGACCCAACCGAAGTCGATGTTCTCGGCACCCAGCCCGACCAGGAACCCGACGCTGGCCGCGACGGCGACCAGGAACTCGCTGGTGTCGATGGAGCCGATGACCCGACGTGGTTCCAGCCGACCACTGGCCAGGATGGCGGGGGTGCCGATCGGGCCCCACCCGCCCCCGCCGGTGGCGTCGACGAATCCGGCGACGAGTCCGAGCGGACCCAGGAACCGCTTGCGCAGCGGCAGTCCGACCCGGTCGCGGGGCAGACCGGCGACGGTGAAGCGGAGCAGCACGTACAGGCCGAGGGTGAGCAGGATCAGCGACATCACCGGGGCCGCGAACTCGGTGGAGAGGCTGGCGAGGAAGGTGGCGCCCGCGAAGGCCCCGACGGCTCCCGGCACGCCGACCCGGCGGACCACCCGCCAGTCGACGTTGCCGAAGCGCCAGTGGGCGGCTCCGGAGGCGAGGGTGGTGCCGATCTCGGCCAGGTGAACGGTGGCCGACGCGCTCGCGGCACTGGTGTTGAGCGCCAGCAGCAGCGTCGTGGAGGTCACGCCGTACGCCATTCCGAGGCTGCCGTCGACCAGCTGGGCACCGAGGCCGACGAGCGCGAGAAGGAGGAGTTTCCGCACAGTTACCGCCCGATCAAAAAGGGGAATGGGAGCTGAGCTGTTCGGAGCGAGGGAGCCGAGACGCCCCGGACACCAGGGGCGGGCCGGTGTATGCCCGGCTGGCGGGAATGTCGGAAAAATCGGCTCACCATGTCGTCGGAGACGAAGGGGACCAATCACATCGTCCGGGTCGGCCGAAATGATTGTTAACCGGTGAAGTGGCGGAGAATCGCTCTTCGACCCCGGTGCCGCGTCGGACCGGAGCGGCCGTACCGGTGAACGACACCTGTCGTACCCCCGGCGGTCGCGCACCTCGACCGGGGGCCGGGGGATGGGAACGCCAGCGTCGTCACGCGTATGTCGAACCACTTCCACCAGGTATTTCGGTGATTTGCCGTCGCCTCACCCGCCGTTCGGATGTCGAAGTTAATCGGTGGGGAATAACGCCTACAACATGGATAGGGATCGTTGTCCGTCATCCGGACACATGACAAGCACCCTTCCACATCGTGGGATGGGAAGCCCGCAAACGCCCCATACGCAGGGACAACCCGGCGATGACAATGCGTCATAAATGAGACGAGCAATCGACCCCTGACATCACCGGTGAGCCAATCCAGGAGAGCTGGAGTTGTTTTCGCTGGCCAACCCGCCGACAATTCCCGCCACGCTGGTAGGAAATCGCCACCAACCCCGTCGGATGGGGCAGATTTAACCGGGTCGTAACTGAGCGCCGCTACGTTATGACGGACTGCAACATAGATCGCTGCGAATTACGATTCGGTGGCCGCCGGTTCGGCCGCCGTCCGGCCCGTCACCCCGCGATCCTCGCGAGCGAAGTGGGAGCCCGATGAACGCTGCACCGCACACGCGCGACCTGATCATGGTCGTGAACCCCGTCGGGGCCGTCGAGCCCAGCCCCCGGATCACGGCCGCCGCCTGCGCCGGTGGTGGATGGGGCCTGCTCGACCTGGCCGCCGGGGACGACTGGACACTACGGGCGCTGCGCCAGGCCGCGTCCTGGTCCCCCGGGCCGATCGGGGTCCGGATCCCGGCCGGGTGTCAGGCCACCCCGGACGAGGTCGACGACGCCGCCCGGGGCCGGGTCGAACTCCTCCTGGTCACCCCCGACAGTCCCTGGCCGCTGGCCGAGATCACCAACCGGTACCGGGTGGTCGTGGAGGTGACCAGTCGGGACGAGGCCCGCGCCGCCGCAGCGGCCGGCGCACACGGACTGGTAGCCCGGGGCCTGGAGGCCGGTGGCCGGGTCAGCGACCTGAGCTCCTTCGTCCTGCTCCAGCAACTCGTCACCGACCAGACCCTCGACCTGCCGATCTGGGTGGTCGGCGGAATCGGCCCCCGTACCGCCGGAGCCGCAGTGGTGGGCGGGGCGGCAGGGGTCCTCCTGGACACCCAGCTCGCCCTCATGCCCGAGTCGGAGCTGCCCACCGACGTACGCGCCGCGATCCGACGGATGGACGGCTCGGAGACCGCACTCGTCGACGGCCACCGGGGAATGCGCCGAGGCGGCCGGCACGACGAGGACTCCGAACTGCTCCCCATCGGGCAGGACGGGTGGCTGGCCGGGCTCTTCGCCCAGCGGTGGACCGACACCGCGAGCGCCGTCCGGGGCCTGCGGGCGTCGATGCTCGCCGCCGCCGACTCCCCCGACGCCGGTGACCTGCTCCTGCCGGGTGCACCACTGGCCACGGCACTCGGGGTCCGGGTGCCGGTGGCCCAGGGACCGATGACCCGGGTCAGCGACGAGGCCGCCTTCGCGGCGGCGGTGGCCGACGGGGGCGGTCTGCCCTTCCTCGCCCTGGCCCTGAACTCCGCCGACAAGTGCCGTCGGATGCTCACCGAGACCGCCGGGCTGCTCGGCGACCGCCCCTGGGGGGTGGGGGTGCTCGGGTTCGCCCCGGAGGAGCTCCGCACCGCCCAGCTGGAGGTCATCAGGGAACTCCGCCCCCGGTACGCGATCATCGCCGGTGGTCGCCCGCCCCAGGCCCGGGCCCTGGAGGACCAGGGGATCAGCACCTTCCTGCACGTCCCCTCCCCCGGCCTGCTCCAACAGTTCCTGCGCGCCGGGGCACGCAAGTTCATCTTCGAGGGCGCCGAGTGCGGCGGACACGTCGGACCCCGGTTCAGCTTCCCGCTCTGGGAGGCCCAACTGAGCGTCCTCGACGAGTACCTCGACGCCGAACCGGACGCCGCCGCACAGATCCAGGTCCTGTTCGCCGGTGGTGTCCACGACGCCCGGTCGGCGGCGATGGTCGCCACCATGGCCGCACCGCTGGCCCGCCGGGGCGCCCGCGTCGGGGTGCTGATGGGCACCGCGTACCTGTTCACCACCGAGGCGGTCACCCACGGCGCCGTACAACCGCTGTTCCAGCAGGAGGCGGTGACCGCCGAACGGACCGCCCTGTTGGAGACCGCACCGGGGCACTCCACCCGGTGCCTGCACACCCCGTTCGTCGACGACTTCCACCGGCTGCGTACCCAGCTCTCCGCCGCCGGGGCGGAGAACCGCGAGGTGTGGGAGCGGCTGGAACTGCTCAACGTCGGTCGACTACGGATCGCCAGCAAGGGTCTGCGCCGCGCCGGTGACGTCATCGAGACGGTGGACGAGCAGGTCCAGGCCGCCGAGGGGCTGTTCATGGCCGGTCAGGTGGCGGTGCTGCGCGACGCCACCACCACCGTGGCGCAGCTGCACGACGCCGTCACCACCGAGGTACGCGACTTCCACGCCGCCCGACTCCACGCACTGCGGGCCCGGCTGAGCCCACCGGAGCCCGAGATCGAGGAACACGTGGCCCCCCTTGACGTCGCCGTCGTCGGGATGGCCTGTGTCCTGCCCGGCTCCCCCGACCTGGAGAGCTTCTGGCGTACGGTGCTCACCGGTGCCGACGCGGTGGGCGAGGTACCGCCCCAGCGCTGGGACACCGACCTGTACTACGCCCCCGAGGTCCCGCCCGGCCGCACCGGACGCATCAGCGTCTCCAAGTGGGGCGGGTTCATCGACCCGGTCCCCTTCGACGCCATCGGCTACGGCATCCCTCCGGCGGCGCTGGCCAGCATCGACCCCACCCAACTGCTCGCCCTGGAGGTCTCCCACCGGGCGCTGGTCGACGCCGGGTACCCGTACGACGCCCCGGGCGTCGACCACTGCCGTACCGGAGTGGTGTTCGGGGCGGAGGCCGGCAGCGACATGGGTCACGCACAGACCCTGCGCACCATGCTCCCCGCCTACCTGGGCGAGGTCCCGGAGGAGATGTCGCCGCTGCTGCCGACGGTCACCGAGGACAGCTTCCCCGGGGTCCTGGCCAACGTCATCGCCGGCCGGGTCGCCAACCGGCTCGACCTGGGTGGACCCAACTACACCATCGACGCCGCCTGCGCCTCCTCACTGGCGGCGTTGGACGCCGCGTGCAAGGAACTGCGCAACGGCGACAGCGACCTGATGATCTGCGGCGGCGCGGACCTGCACAACGGCATCAACGACTACCTGATGTTCACCTCCGCGCACGCGCTCTCCCCGACCGGCAGGTCCCGGCCGTTCGACAGCACCGGCGACGGGATCGCCCTGGGCGAGGGGGTGGTCTGCGTCGTCCTGAAGCGGCTCGCCGACGCCGAACGCGACGGGGACCGGATCTACGCCGTGGTCAAGGGACTCGGCGGGGCCAGCGACGGGCGCGCCCTCGGTCTCACCGCGCCGCGTCCCGAGGGGCAGCGGCGGGCGTTGGACCGGGCGTACCACCGCAGCGGGATCTCACCCCGGGAGGTCGGCCTCGTCGAGGCGCACGGCACCGGCACCGTCGTCGGTGACCGTACCGAGCTGGAGACCCTCACCCGACTCTTCACCGAGGCCGGGGCCGAACCGGGTGGGTGCGCCCTGGGGTCGGTGAAGTCCCAGATCGGGCACACCAAGTGCGCTGCCGGGCTGGCCGGACTGATCAAGGCGACCCTCGCCCTCTACCACGGGGTCCGTCCCCCCACCATCCACCTGCGACGTCCCAACCCGGCCTGGCATCCGCAGCAGAGCCCGTTCGCCTTCTTCACCGAGGCCCGGCCCTGGTCGGCACCGGCGGACGAGCGGGTCGCCGGGGTCAGCGCCTTCGGGTTCGGCGGCACCAACTTCCACGTGGTGCTCGCCGCCCACGCCGACGCCCCGGAGCCCCGGCACTCCCGGCGGAGCTGGCCGGCGGAGCTGTTCTGCTTCCGGGGCACCGACCGGGCCGCCGCCCACCACGCGGTCCGCCAGTTGCTCACCGACCTCGCCGCCGACGGTGCCCCTGACGCACCGGACCGCCTGGCCCGGCTGGCCGCCTCGGTCGCCGCGACCTCGGCCCACCGCCCCGGTCCGGTACGGGTGGCGGTGGTCGCCCGGGACCACACCGAGTTGGAGACCCTGCTGCACCGGGCCCTCGCCGGGGACCACGACCCGGGTCGGGGCCTGGTCCAACCGGCCGACGGGGCGCAGTCCGGCCCCGGGACCGTGGCGTTCCTCTTCCCCGGGCAGGGCAGTCAGCGGCCCGGGGCGTTGGCCGAACTCTTCGTCGCCTTCCCGGAGCTGCGCCACTACCTGGAACTGGACCGGTCCGCCGCCGAGCTGCTCTTCCCCCCGGCGGCCTTCGACGCCGAGGGCCGCCGCGAGCAGGAGAACCGGGTACGCGACACCCGGGTCGCCCAGCCCGTCCTGGGCATCGGCGGGCTCGCCGTCGACCACCTGCTGCGCCGCCTCGGCGTCCGGCCCGACATGACGGCCGGGCACAGCTACGGCGAACTCGTCGGGCTCTGCGTCGCCGGAGCCTTCGACGCGCCGACCCTGCTGGAGTTGAGCCGGGCACGGGCCCAGGCCATCCTCGGTGCGACCGGCGACGACCCGGGCACCATGGCCGCTGTCACCGCCGGGGCCGACGAGGTGGCCACGGTGCTCGCCGCCTCCGGGCTGACCAGCGAGGTGGTCCTGGCCAACCGGAACGCCCCCCACCAGGTGGTGATCTCCGGGCCCACCGTGAAGGTCCACGCGGCGGTGGCGGCCCTGAAGGACGCCGGACTGTCCGCCAAGGGGATCCCGGTGGCCTGTGCCTTCCACAGCCCGGTGGTCGCCGGTGCGGTGGAGACCTTCGCCGAGGTGCTCGCCGGGCAACGGATCACTCCGCCCCGGATCCCGGTCTGGTCCAACCTCACCGCCGCGCCCTACAGCGGTGACGCCGACCGGGTCCGCCACCACCTGGCCGAGCAGATCGGCGCCCCGGTGCGCTTCGTGGAGCAGATCGAGGCGATGTACGCCGCCGGTGCCCGCATCTTCGTCGAGGTCGGCCCCGGCCAGGTGCTCACCCGGCTGGTCGGCGCGGTCCTCGCGGGCCGACCGCACCAGGTGGTCGCCTGCGAGCGCGGGCCGCAGGACGGGCTGCGCGGATTCCTGATCTCGATCGCCGAGCTGGCCTGCGCCGGTCTGCCGGTCCGCCCCGACTGGCTGTTCCAGGGCCGGGTCGGTGCGGACACCCCGGTCGGTACCACCACCCGCCGTCCGGTCTGGACCGTCGACGGCCAACTCGTCCGGGACCAGCACGGCAACTGTCTTCCCGGTGGCATGACCCCTCCCCGACGTGTCAAGGAGCTGTCGATGACCCCAGCGAACGGCACCGCCCCCGCCGTCCCGGCGCCCCCCGCCGCCCCCGCCGTTGCGGCCGTCCCGGCGGTCCCGGTGGTCCCGGCCGCCCCCGTCACCGGTCACCGGGACACCCGCAGCGACCTGCTCAGCGAGTACCTGCGCAACAACCGGGACATCATCGCCGCCCAGCGGGACGTCATGCTCGCCTTCCTCGGTGAGCCCCCCGGCTCGGCCCCGGCCCCCGGGTACTCCTCCGACCACCGGCTGGAGCAGCACCACGCGCCGATGCTGCCGGCGGCTGCGCCGCCCGCCGCCGCGCCGAGCGCGCCACCGCGTCAGGTCGTCGCCTCGACGAACGGGGGGACCGCCCTGGCCACTGCGATCGCGGCGGCACCGGTCGCACCCCCCGCCCCGGCTCCGGCGGCCCCATCGACGATCGCCCCGGTCGCCGTACCGGCCGCGCTGCCGGCCGCACCCACCGCCCCGGCACCGGCACCGGCACCGGCACCGGTCGTCGTACCGGCACCGGTCGTCGCGCCCGTTGCCGCCGCGCCCGCTGCCGCCGGGCCGAGCCTGGGCGACTTCCAGAACGCGATCCTCACCGTGCTCAGCGAACGCACCGGCTACCCCGCCGACCTCATCGAACTCGACCTCGACCTCGAAGCCGACCTCTCCATCGACAGCATCAAACGCGCCGAGGTCGCCGGAGAGGTGGCCCACCGACTCGACCTCACCGTCGACGGCGACGAGAGCGAACTCGAAGACCTCGTCAAAGCCCGCACCGTCCGCGCCATGGTCACCTGGCTCGACGAGAGGATGAGCGGCACCGTCACCGCTACCGCGACCCTCACCGCCACGACCGTCGCCCCCGCCGCGCCCGGACCGGCCACCGCACCGACCCCGCCGAGCGGCGTCGGGTCCCCGTCGCCGGTCGGAGTGGGGGTGGCCCCGAAACGACTCGTCGCCCGAGACACCCTCCGGCCCGCGTCCCCCGGGGACCCGGCGACGGTCCTCGCCGGTGCCCGGTTCCTGATCACCGGAGGCGGGGAGGTCGGGGCGTACCTGGCCGAGATGCTCGGCGCGCACGGTGCCAGCGGGCAGCTCGGGGTGCTCGACGACGGCCAGGCCGACACCGGCTTCGACGGGGTGATCGTCCTCGACGGGCTGACCCACCTCGACGAACCGCTCCTGCCCGACGTCTTCCCGCTGCTGCAACGGGCCCTCGCCGCCGGGCCGCGATGGCTGCTCGCCGCCGGGGTCGAGCACGCCGGCGGGGCCGCCGACGGGATGCCCGGTCTGTTCCGCACCATCGCCCGCGAGTACCCCCAGCTCAACGCCCGGTTCGTGGCGACCGCTACGGGTACGCCGGCACAGGTCGTGGCCCGGCAGGTCGTCACGGAGCTGCTGATCTCCCGGGACGCTCCGGTGGTCCGCCTGCGTGGCGGCGACAGGTACGTCACCGACCTGGTGCCGATGGAGCTGGGCGTGTTGGCAGCCGGTGGGGCCGGACCGGCCGGCGACGGGGTGGCCGAGGCCGGTGCCCTCGGGTTGACCTCCGACTCGGTGGTGGTGCTGGTCGGCGGAGCCCGGGGCATCACCCCGTGGTTCGCCAGGGTCCTGGCCTCGGCCAGCCGGTGCCGGGTCGAACTGGTCGGCCGTACCCCGCTGCCGCAGGGACCGCAGGACCCGACGGTGGCGGCGGCGCAGGACAAGGCGGCACTGGTCGCCGTGCTGGCCCGGCAGGGCGGACGGTCACCGGCGGAGATCGACCGGGAGGCGCGGCAGATCCTGGCCGCCCGGGAGGTGGCCGCCACCGTCGCCGAGCTGACCGCCACCGGGGCCGAGGTCCGCTACCACGCCCTGGACGTGTGCGACGCCGAGGCGACGAGGGCGCTGCTGGCCCGCCTCCACGCCGAGCACGGCCGACTCGACGCCCTGGTCTACGCCGCCGGGATCATCGAGGACAAGCTGATCTCCGAGAAGGACCCGGCGTCGTTCGGGCGGGTCTTCGGCACCAAGGTCGACGGGGCGCGCACCGTCCTGGCCGCCCTGGACGACCTGCCGGGCAAGCCCCGGTTCGTGGTCTTCTTCGGCAGCATCGCCGCCGCCTACGGAAACCGGGGGCAGGCCGACTACGCCGCCGCCAACGACGCCCTGGACACCATCGGCACCAGGTGGGCGGGCCGGACCGGGTCCCGCTGCCTCACCGTCCACTGGGGTCCGTGGGCACCCGGAGCCGGACACGGCGGCATGGTCACCGCCGAACTGAGCCGGGAGTACGCCCGGCGCGGCATCGGCCTGATCGACCCGGAGGAGGGCGCACTGGCCCTGCTGCGGGAACTGGCCTGGGCAGACGCCTCGGTCACCTCGGTGGTCTACACCGCCTCGGGGTGGTGAGCACCCCGATGCCCCGCCGCCTGGCCCCCGCCCACAGTGCCCGCCGGAGGACCCGATGAGCGCCACCCCGTTCCCACCCGACCCGATCGCCATCGTCGGGATGGCCGCCCTGATGCCCAACGCCGGTGACCTGGACAGCTACTGGAAGAACCTGGTCGACGGGGTGGACGCCATCACCGAGGTCCCCGCGCACCGGTGGGACGAGGAGTTCTACGACCCGGACCAGGCGCACCGGCCGGACCGGATGTACTGCCGGCGGGGCGGTTTCGTCGACGAGCACGCCACCTTCGAGCCACTGCGGTTCGGGGTGATGCCCGCGTCGGTCCCGGACATCGAACCCGATCAGCTGATCACCCTGGAGGTCGCCGCCCGGGCCATCGACGACGCCGGCGGGCCGGAGAAGCTCCCCGACGGGGAACGGGTCGGGGTGATCATCGGTCGGGGCGGGATCCTCAGCCCCGCCCAGGCCCGGTACGCCCAGCGGGTCCGGATGTCCAGCCAGGTGGTGCAGATCCTGCGGGACCTGGTGCCGGACCTGGACCCCCACCGACTCGACCTGCTGCGCAAGAAGTTCGACGAGCGGCTGGGGCCGTACCAGCCGGAGGGGACGATCGGGCTGGTGCCGAACCTGGCCGCCTCCCGGGTGGCCAACCGGCTCGACCTGCGGGGTCCGGCGTACACCATCGACGCCGCCTGCGCCTCCTCCCTCATCGCCGTCGACCAGGGCATCACCGAGCTGGTCAACGGCCGGCTCGACGCGGTCCTCGCCGGTGGGGTCCACCACGTGCACGACATCAGCTTCTGGTCGGTCTTCAGCCAGTTGCGGGCGCTGTCGCGGCGGGGTGAGATCCGCCCCTTCGACGCCGACGCCGACGGGCTGCTCATCGGCGAGGGCACCGGCGTGGTGGTCCTCAAGCGGTACGCCGACGCGCAGCGCGACGGTGACCGGGTCTACGCGGTGATCCGGGGCAGTGGGACGTCCAGTGACGGCCGGTCGGCGAGCATGTTCAACCCGGCGGTCTCCGGTCAGGTGCTGGCCATCCGCCGGGCCTGGCGGGCCGCCGGGCTGGACCCGACCGCCCCGGACGCGATCGGGCTGCTGGAGGCGCACGGCACCGGGACCCCGACGGGGGACGCCGCCGAGCTGACCACCGTCGCCGAGGTGTTCGGCCCGTACGCCGGCGGCCCGAGACCGGTGATCGGGTCGGTGAAGTCGATGATCGGGCACACCATGCCCGCCGCCGGTATCGCCGGGCTGATCAAGGCGGCGCTCGCCGTACACCGGGGTGTCCTGCCGCCGACCCTGCACTGCGAGTCGCCGCGCCGGGAGATGGCCGCGACCCGGTTCGCCCCGATCGCCGCCGCGCGCGAATGGGAGTCCGACGGTCCACGGCGGGCCGCGATCAACGCGTTCGGCTTCGGCGGGATCAACGCCCACCTGATCATCGAGCAGGCCCCGGAGTCGGTGGGCGCGCCGGTCGCTCCGGTCACCGTCACCGCCCGTACCGAGGTGACCGAACCGGACCAGGTCCTGTGGCTGGCCGCACCGGACCCGGCCCGGCTCGCCGCACTGCTCGACCGCGACGACCACGAGGTACGCCGACTCGGCGCGCAGACCGCTGCCGGGTCCGACGGGCACCCGCCGGGCCGCAGCCGGCTGGGCGTCGTCGACCCGACCGACCGGCTCCTCGCGGTGGCCCGCAAGGCGGTCGCCCGGGGCCAGGCGTGGCGGGGTGGGCGGGACATCTGGTTCAGCCCGCAGCCGCTGCTCGCCGACGGTGGAAAGGTCGCTTTCGTCTTCCCCGGGTTGGAGGCGGAGTTCACCCCGCGCACCGCCGACCTGGCCGCGCACTTCGGGCTGCCCGACCGCGAGTGGTCCTCGGCCGACCTGGGTCGGCACGGGGCCGGGCTGATCGAGGTGGGCCGGCTCCTGCACACGGCGCTGGCCCGGATCGACGTCCACCCGGACGCCTTCGCCGGGCACAGCATCGGCGAGTGGACCGCCGCCGCGGTCAGCGGTCAGGTCAGTACGACCACGATGGACGAGTTCCTGGCGTTGTTCGACGCCGAATCGGTGGAGGTCTCCGGGTACGTCTTCGCTGCGATCGGGGCGGGCGCCGAGCAGGTGACCCCGCTGCTCGCGGACTTCCCGACGGTGGTGCTCTCGCACGACAACGCCCCGGGACAGTCGGTGGTCAACGGGCCGGAGCCGCAGGTGGACCGGTTGGTCGAGGCGTTGCGGTCCCGCAACGTGCTGTGCCAGAAGCTGCCCTTCCGTTCGGCGTTCCACACCCCGGCCTTCGCCGACGGGCTCACCTCGATCGGGGCCGCCCTGGGCCGGTGGCAGGTGCACCCGACCCGGGTGCCGGTCTGGTCGGCCACCCTGGCCGCCCCGTTCCCGGCCGACGAGGACGAGGTCAACCGGACCTTCGTCAGGCACATGATGGAGCCGGTCTGGTTCCGGCAGACGGTCGAGGCGATGTACGCCGCCGGGTTCCGGGTGTTCCTCCAGGTCGGTTCCGGGCAGTTGGCCTCCCTGGTCGGGGACAACCTGCGGGGCCGTGACCACCTCGCCCTGCCGGTGAACACCGCCCACCGTGGCGGACTCAACCAGCTGCGCCGGGTCGCCACCGCCCTGTGGGTGGAGGGGGCCGAACCGAACCTGGCCGCCCTGGACGCCCCTCGCACCACCACGGCGAAGCCGGCCACCCCTCGGCGCGGACCACGGATGAAGCTCGACCTCGGTGGTCCGCTGGTCCGGCTCGGCGCGGACGCCGCCGGACTGCTCGGCCTCCAGGCGTCTGCGCCCCCGGCCGCCGACACCCGGACCGCCCCCACCCAGACCACCGCCGAATCGACCTCCCCCACCCCGACCGCCCCCAGCCCGGCCAAGGCCGGGTCGACCACAGCCACCCCGACCACTGACCGCCCGGCCGCCGGGGGTTACCCCGCCGCCGTCGGCGTGGCACCCGGCTCGTCGCCCCCACCCGCGTCGACGGAGCCGGGGGCCGCGCTGACCGCGCTGAACCGGCTCGCCGGGGAGTCCAGCGCCGCAGCCGAACTCGCCGCGCTGCTCAAGCACACCGGGCAGGACGC
>NZ_JBEPEQ010000016.1:0-65330 GCF_040300925.1 Micromonospora sp. NPDC000207 | reverse complement strand
GGCTCCACCATGGCCGCGTCCCGCTCCGGGACGTACCGCTGGGACAGCTGGGAGTACGAGAAGTGCCGGTGCCGGATCAGCTCGTGGGTGAAGGAGCGGGAGACCCCGGTGAAGTAGAAGGTCACCGAGCCGTGCTCCAGCACCGACAGGTGCCCGACCTCGAGGATGTGCGCCAGGTAGCCGGCGTTCGTCGCGGTGGCCGGGTTCGGCTTCTTCCAACTCTGGTAGCAGGCCCGACCGGCGAACTCGGCGAGCGCCTGGCCCCCCTCGGCATCGGTCGACCACGCGACGTCGTCGGGGGCCTCGAAGTGGGTCCATGCGATGAGCTTGACCTGCGGCTGCACCATGTCCGGCATTCCTGCGACTGTAGTGGTCGGCCCGCCGACACCCCAACTCGGGCATACCGGTGGCAGCCGGGTGCCCGGTCGACCCGGTCACCCGCCGTCGGTGGCCCGTTCAGACGTAGAGCGAGGTGAACGGTTCCCAGGGGAGGTTGCGGGCCACCGAGAAGGCCAGCCAGACCCCGAGGAAGCCGCCGATCAGCTTCGGGCTGATCCGCAGCTCGGGCAGCCGCCATCCGAAGGCCGTACGACCGGCCCAGGCGACGAAGAGGTACGCCAGGAACGGCAGGGCGAAGACGAACAGGAAGTGGTGCCGGGCTGCGGCGGGGATGTCGGCGTGCAGCACGTACCAGAGGGCCCGGGTCCCCCCGCAGCCCGGACAGTCCAACCCGGTGGTGAGCTTGAGCAGACAGGAGGGGGCGGCGTCGGGTGCCGACCGGGTCGGGTCGCTGGCCAGCGTGTAGACCAGGCCGAGCCCGACACACCCGACGGCGGCCAGTGGCACCACCCAGCGGGGTGACCTGTCGTAGAGCCTGACGACGAACCGGGTCAGCCGATCCGACTCGGGCACCAGGTGCGGTGGGACCGGCGGAGGTCCGGCGTACGGCGGATACGACCCGTCCGGGGCGTACGGTCCGGCGGGGTGTCCCGGCCCGGGGGCGTACGGCCCGGCGGTCGGGGCGGCGGCTGCGACGGGTTCCGGCGCGACGGGGACGCCGGACGGAGGGTGACCGGAGGAACCGGATTCGGTGCTGGTGGGCTCCGGTCGGCCGGTGGCTCCGTCAACGCTCGTCACACGGTCACGGTACACCGCAGCGGCTCGCCAACGCGGCGGCCAGGGGGCCGGCGAGGTCCCCGGCGACCGGCGGGGCCACCGATTCGAGACCGAGCCATCCGGCGAGCCGGTGCAGCTCGGCGGCGAGGGCGACGGCCGTCTCCCCCGGCTCGGCACCGGGCTCGATCCAGGCGGCCGGCACCAGCAGGACCCGGGCCCGCCGGTCGGCCTTGAGGTCCACCCGGGCGGTGAACCGCTCCCCCTGCAGGAACGGCAGGACGTAGTACCCGTGCACCCGCTGGGCGGCCGGCACGTAGATCTCGATCCGGTAGGTGAGGCCGAAGAGGCGTTCGGTGCGCCCCCGCTCCCAGATCAGCGGGTCGAAGGGGCTGACCAGGGTGGCGCCCCGGACCCAGCGGGGCATCCGGGCCGTGGGGTGCAGGTAGGCCGGGTGCCGCCAGCCGGGCACCCGCATCGGCAGCAGTTCCCCCGCCTCGACCAGTTCGGCGACGGCCTGCCGGGCACCGGCCACCGGCAGCCGGAGGTAGTCGCGCAGCTCGGGCTCGGCGGCCACACCGAGGCTGCGGGCGGCGAGCGCCACAAGGGCCCGGTGGGCGTCCGCGTCGGTAGGGGTGGGGGCGGCCAGGACCGCCGCCGGCAGGACCCGTTCGGGCAGGTCGTACCGGCGGGCGAAGGAGGTGCTCCGCTCGGCGGCGGTGACCTCGCCGGCCCAGAAGAGGTATTCCAGGGCGCTCTTGACCGCCGACCAGTTCCACCCCCAGTTGCCGGTCTCCCGGGGGGCGTCGTGCTCGATCTCGGCTGCGGTGATCGGCCCTCGGGCGGCGACCTCGTCGCGCACCCAGGCGACGAGCCCGGGCTGTTCCCTGGCGATCCGCCGCATCCCGCCCCAGGCGTCGTCGCGCGCCCGGGCCATCCGCCAGCGCAGCGCCGGGTGCAGCCCCACCGGCACCAGGGACGCCTCGTGCCCCCAGTATTCGAACAGCTCCCGGGGACGGCGGTAGGCGGCGGTGTCGAGCAGCTCGGTCGGATACGGTCCGAGCCGGCTGTAGAGCGGCAGGTAGTGCGCGCGTTGCAGGACGTTCACCGAGTCCATCTGGATCAGCCCGACCCGGTCGAGGACCCGCCGCAGGTGCCGTCGGGTGGGCACCCCGGACGGCGCCGGGTCGGCGAAGCCCTGGGCGGCCAGCGCCACCCGCCGGGCCTGGGCGAGGGAGAGCGATTCCGGTGCTGCCATCGAACGAACCCTAAATCACGGGTACGACGCGCAACCGGAAGCTGGACTCCGGTCCGCCCAGGACATAAAACGGTTCAATGGTGATGATTCGCCGCGAGAGCCCCGAGGACGCCGAGGCGGTCGCCCGGGTGCACGTGCACGGCTGGCAGGCCGGCTACGCCGGAATCGTGCCGGAGGAGGTGCTCGACCGGCTCAACGTGGCCGCCTGGGCGCAGCGGCGACGAGACCTCGGCACCGCCGACCCGAACCACCCCTTCACCACCCTGCTCGCCGAGTCGGCAGGCGAGGTGGTCGGCTTCACCTCGTTCGGCCCGTACCGCAACAACCAGGACCGGGACGACCTCGACCCGACGTACGGCGAGGTGGTCTCCCTCTTCGTCGAGCGGACCCGGTGGGGCGACGGAACGGCGGTGGCCCTGCTCGACGCGGCCTGCGCCGGACTGGCCGAACAGGGCCTGGTGGAGTACCGGCTCTGGGTGCTGGCCCGCAACTTCCGGGCCCGCCGGTTCTGTGCCCGGTCCGGGCTGGCCACCGACGGCGAACGCTCCACCTATCCGGTCCCCCTGGCCGGTGGGCGGATCCCCGTCGGGCTGGTCGAGCTGCGTTACGTCGGGCGACTCGACGGGGCGGACCCCGAGGAGACCGGCGTCGGCGACGGCGGCCCGGCGAGGGAACCGTCGGGCTGGGCGGTGCCCCGCCGGATCGGCAGGAACACCAGCAGCGCCAGGCTGATCCAGACGTAGGCGTTGCCGCCGAGGAACCCGTCCAGGCCGGTGAAGTCCCGCTCCCACGACCAGACGATCCGGCTGGTCAGGAAGACGTACCCGACCGCGGCGGCGGCCAGTAGGACGATCCGGCGTCGGCTCCGGGCCGGGGCGGCCATCCCGTTGTCCACCAGGAGGATCAGCCCGGGCAGCAGCCACACCAGGTGGTGCACCCAGGTCACCGGGCTGACCAGGCACATCACCACGCCGGTGAGGGCGAACCCGGTGGCGTGGTCGCCGGCCGCCGACGCGGCCCGGATCCGCCACGCCCAGATCACCAGGGTGACGAGCACCAGGGCGAGCCACCCCAGGGTGCTCGGGTGGTCCGGGGAGAGCCGGGCCACCACCCCGCGCAGCGACTGGTTGGAGACGAAGGCCAACTCCCCGACCCGGCCGGTGTTCCACAACGCGGCGGTCCAGAACTCCCGCGACGCGTTCGGGAACAGCGCCGCCGCCAGCAGCGTCGTCGCCGCGGCGGTCCCCGTCGCGGTGCACGCCGCCCGCCACTGACGGGTCACCAACAGGTGGACGATGAAGATCCCCGGGGTCAGCTTGATCGAGGTGGCCAGCCCGATCCCGACCCCGGCCCACCTGCTGCCCGCCGGCAGCAGACGCAGCAGGTCCACCGCGACCAGGAACAGCAGAAGCATGTTGACCTGGCCGAAGTTGACGGTCTCCCGCATCGGCTCGTACGCCGCCGCCAGGCAGACCGCCACCGCCAGGGTGAACCAGCGGGTCCACCCGCTGCGCCGGGCCACCGGGTCGAGCAGCCACCAGATCACCACCACGCTGACCAGGACACCGGCTGTCACGCTCACCACGATCGCGGCATGCCAGGACAGGTACGCCATCGGGAGCATGACCAGCGCCGCGAACGGCGGATAGGTGAACCCGTACTGGGTGCCGGGCTTGAGGAAGTCGTAGATCTCCCCGCCGTCGTTGACCCAGTGGTTGAGCGCCCCGTAGTAGACGTTGAGGTCGAAGAACCCGTGCCGGACGGCGGCCCAGGACAGGAACCAGGCCACCACGAGCGCCAGCACCACGACCACGAGACCCTGTACCAGGGTCCGGGCCACCACTCGTCCGGGACCCTGCGCCACCGTCGTCTCCCTCGCCCTGCGTAGGCTCACGTGCCATGGCACTCGGGTACGTCCGCCCAGCGCGCGAAGACGACGCTGGCGAGATCGCACGCATCCAGCTCGCGACCTGGCGGGCCGCGTACCGCCGGATCCTGCCCCGGCACGTGCTGGACAGCCTGGACGAGAAGTATCTCGCCCGACGGTGGAGCAGCGCGGTGCGCCAACCGCCCTCCGACGCCCACCGCGTGCTGGTCGCCGTCGAACAGGCCGAACAATCGTATCTGGTGGGTTTCGCCGCCTCCGGTCCGGCCGACGCGGAGGCCCTCGCCCCCAACGAACCCGCCGACGGGCTCGGTGCCGGGGTGGCCGCCGTGACCGACCTGCTCGTCGAACCCCGGTGGGGTCGGCGGGGGCACGGCAGCCGACTCCTCGCGGCGATGGTCGACCACTGGCGCGGCGACGGGTTCGACAGGGCGGTCGCCTGGTCCTTCGACGCCGACCAGGCGACCCGCAAGTTCCTCACCAGCACCGGTTGGGAGCTCGACGGGGCGGCCCGGGCCCTGGACGTCGAGGACATGCTCGTCCCCCAGGTGCGCCTGCACGTCACCCTCGGCCCGCCGGAGACCGGGGAGGCGGGGGCGCAGGCCCCCGACCCCGCCTAGTCGAGCAGGGCGTCCAGGCCCACCGTGAGCCCGGGGCGGTCACCCACCGCGCGGACCGCCAGCAGCACCCCCGGCATGAACGACACCCTGTCGTACGAGTCGTGCCGGATGGTCAGCGTCTCACCGAGGGTCCCGAACAGCACCTCCTGGTGGGCGACCAGCCCGAGGGCACGGACCGCGTGCACCCGTACCCCGTCGATGTCGGCGCCCCGGGCACCGGGCACCTCGTCGCTGGTGGCGTCCGGCGGCGACGCGAGACCCGCCTCGGTACGCGCCCGACCGATCAGCCGGGCGGTGTGGGTGGCAGTGCCGCTGGGGGCGTCCAGCTTGCGCGGGTGGTGCTGCTCGATCACCTCGACGGACTCGAAGTACCGGGCGGCCCTGGTGGCGAACTGCATCATCAGGACCGCGCCCAGGCCGAAGTTGGGGGCGATCACCGAACCGACCCCCGGCCGGGCGGTCAGCCACTGCTGGACCCGGTCCAGTCGCTGACGGGTGAAGCCTGTGGTGCCGACGACGGTGTGGATGCCCCGCTCGACGCACCAGTCGAGGTTCTCCATGACGACGTCCGGGGTGGTGAAGTCGACGACCACCTGGGCGTCTGCGGCGGCGTCGCGGCTCTCGCCCTGGTCGATCCGCGCCACCAACTCCAGGTCGGCGGCGGCCTCGACCGCCTTGCACACCTCCAGGCCCATCCGGCCTCGGGCACCGAACACACCGACCCGGATCGCCGGGCCCAACTCCTGCTCGTCAGTCACGGGGCACAACCTATCCCAATCGGGACGCCCGGCAGCGGCGGGACCACCACCGGGTCGGCTCCCCCGACGGTCAGGAGGTGAAGTCGTCGTCGCCGAACGGGCCGACCACCGACAGGGACATCGGTCGGGCGAGCAGGTCGGCGGCGAGGTCGTTCACCTCGTCCAGGGTCACCGCGTCGACCCGGGCCAGCAGCTCGTCGACAGGCATCACGGTGCCGTAGAGCAGCTCCCCCTTGGCCAGCCGGGTCATCCGGGAACCGGTGTCCTCCAGGCCGAGGACGAAGGCACCCTTGCTCATCCCCTTGCCCCGGGCCAGCTCGGCCTCGGTGAGCCCGTCGGCGGCGGTCCGGGCCAACTCCGCCCGGCACAGGTCGAGCACCTCGTCGACCTTGCCCGGAGCGCACCCGGCGTAGACGGCGAACAGGCCGGTGTCGGCGTACTGGCTGGCGTAGGAGTAGACCGAGTAGGCCAGTCCACGCCGCTCCCGGATCTCCTGGAACAGCCGACTGGACATCCCCCCGCCGAGCACGTTGTTGAGCACCCCGAGGGCGAAGCGTCGCTCGTCGAGCCGGTCCATGGCGGGGCAGCCGAGCAGGACGTGGGCCTGCTCGGTCTCCTTCGACTCCACGAGCGTCGTGGGTGGGCGGGTGCGGACCGACGGGGTACGCCGCCGGGGCGCGGCCGGCGCGGCCGGACCGGTCTCCAGGGGGCTGCCGCGCAGCGCCTGCCGGACCATCCGGACCACAGTGGTGTGGTCGAGGTTGCCGGCGGCGGAGATCACGATCTGCGGGGCGGTGTAGCGGCGGCGGTAGAAGTTCTGGATCTGCCGCCGGGTCATCGGGGTGACCGTCTCCTCCGTACCGGAGATCAGCCGACCCAACGGGTGGTCGCCGTACACGGCCCGGTTGAACAGGTCGTGCACCTCGTCACCGGGCTCGTCGTCGTGCATGGCGATCTCTTCGAGGATCACCCCACGCTCGGTCTCCACGTCGGTGGGGTCCAGGACCGAGTCGGCGACCAGGTCGCACATGACGTCGATCGCCAGCGGCAGGTCCTCGTCCAGCACCCTGGCGTAGTAGCAGGTGTACTCCTTGGTGGTGAAGGCGTTGGTCTCGCCTCCCACCGCCTCGATCTGCGCGGAGATGTCCAGCGCGGTCCGCTTGTGGGTGCCCTTGAACAGCAGGTGTTCGAGGAAGTGGGCGGCCCCGGACTGGGTGGCTGTCTCGTCCCGCGACCCGACGGCGACCCAGATCCCGAACGAGACGCTGCGCATCGTCGGGATCGCCTCGGTGAGCACCCGCAGACCGCTGGGCAGCACGGTACGACACACCGTACCGCCCAGCGGGTCCTCACTCAGGGTGCGGGTGACCGCCCGGCCCCGGGTCGCCCCGGAGCGGGCCGGTCCGGTGGCCCGGTGCGGCGTCGCCGCGCCCGGCCCCCGAACGCCCACCACCCCCCGTCGATCCGGTGGCAACGGTGCACGGTCGGCCCGACTCACAGTTGCTCCCGGTGTCGACGAGGGGTGGTGGTGACGCGAAACGGATCAGCTGTGCCGGGTCCGGCGACGCGGACGCGACTCGCCGCCGCCCTCGCCACCCTCGCCGCCGCCCTCACCACGGTCACGCGGAGCCCGGTCACCACGGTCCCGGTCACCCCGGTCGCGCGGGGCCCGCTCGCCCCGGTCCCGACCGGACGGCCGGTCGCCACCGCCGGCCTCGCCGGCGGCCGGCGCCTCGGCGCCCTCCGGGCGGACCTTGTCCAGGTAGATCTTGCCGCGCTGGTCGATGTCGGCGATCTCCACCTCGACCTTGTCGCCGACGTTGAGGAAGTCCTCGACCCGCTCGACCCGCTTGCCGTCGCCCACCTTGGAGATGTGCAGCAGACCGTCGCGGCCCGGCAGGAGCGAGACGAACGCCCCGAACGCGGCCGTCTTGACGACGGTGCCGAGGAACTTGTCCCCCATCTTCGGCAGGGTCGGGTTGGCGATCCCGTTGATCCGCTCCACCGCCGCCTGCGCCGACGGACCGTTCGTCGCACCGACGTAGATGGTGCCGTCGTCCTCGATCGAGATCTCGGCGCCGGTCTCGTCCTGGATGGCGTTGATGGTCTGACCCTTCGGGCCGATCACCATGCCGATCTTGTCGACCGGGATCTTCACGGTGGTGACCCGCGGCGCGTAGTCGGACATCGTGGCCGGAGCCTCGATCGCCGCCTGCATCACGTCGAGGATGGTCTGCCGGGCCTCGTGCGCCTGCTGGAGGGCCGCGGCCAGCACGTCCGACGGGATGCCGTCGAGCTTGGTGTCGAGCTGCAACGCGGTGACGAAGTCCCGGGTACCGGCGACCTTGAAGTCCATGTCACCGAAGGCGTCCTCGGCACCGAGGATGTCGGTGAGCGTCACGTACTCGGTCTTGCCCTCGACCTCGTCGGAGATCAGACCCATCGCGATGCCGGCGACCGGGGCCTTCAACGGCACACCGGCCGAGAGCAGACCCAGGGTGGAGGCGCAGACCGACCCCATCGAGGTGGAGCCGTTCGAGCCGAGCGCCTCGGAGACCTGCCGGATCGCGTACGGGAACTCCTCCCGCGCCGGCAGCACCGGGATCAGCGCCCGCTCGGCGAGCGCCCCGTGGCCGATCTCGCGCCGCTTCGGCGAGCCGACCCGGCCGGTCTCACCGGTCGAGTACGGCGGGAAGTTGTAGTTGTGCATGTAGCGCTTGGACTTCTCCGGGGAGAGGGTGTCCAGGGACTGCTCCATGCGCAGCATGTTCAGCGTGGTGACACCCAGGATCTGGGTCTCGCCCCGCTCGAACAGGGCCGATCCGTGGACCCGGGGCAGCACCCCGACCTCGGCGGTGAGCGGCCGGATGTCGCGCGGCCCCCGACCGTCGATGCGGACCTGCTCGCGCAGGACCCGGTTGCGGACCTCGGACTTGGTCAGCGACCGGAAGGCGGCGGAGAGTTCCTTCTCCCGGCCCTCGAAGCGGGACCCGAGGTCCTCGGCGACCCGGGCCTTGACCCGGTCGAGGGCCTCCTCCCGGTCGGCCTTGCCGGCGATCTTCAGCGCCTCGGCGACCTCGGCGCGGGCCACCCCGGAGACCGCGTCGTAGACGTCGTCCTGGTAGTCCAGGAAGACGGGGTACTCGGCGACCGGCTTGGCAGCCACGTCGGCCAGCTCGCTCTGCGCCCGGCACAGCTCGCGGATGGCCGGCTTGGCGGCCTCCAGCCCGCTGGCGACGACCTCCTCGGTCGGGGCGGGGGCACCACCGGCGACCAGGGCGACGGTGTTCTCGGTGGCCTCGGCCTCGACCATCATGATGGCGACGTCACCGTCGGGCAGGGCCCGACCGGCGACCACCATGTCGAAGGTGGCGCGGGCCAGCTCCTCGTGGGTCGGGAAGGCCACCCACTCGCCGTCGACCTGGGCCATCCGGGTGGCCCCGATCGGGCCGGAGAACGGCAGGCCGGAGAGCTTGGTCGACATCGAGGCGGCGTTGATCGCCACGACGTCGTAGGGGTGCTGCGGGTCCAGCGCGAGGACGGTCTCCACGACCTGGACCTCGTTGCGCAGGCCCTTGACGAAGGACGGGCGCAGCGGCCTGTCGATCAGGCGGCAGGTGAGGATCGCGTCCTCGCTGGGCCGACCCTCACGGCGGAAGAACGAGCCGGGGATCCGGCCCGCGGAGTACATCCGCTCCTCCACGTCCACTGTCAGCGGGAAGAAGTCGAACTGCTCCTTCGGCTGCTTACCGGCGGTGGTGGCGGAGAGGACGACGGTCTCGCCGAGCTGGGCGATGACGGAGCCGGCGGCCTGACGGGCCAACCGACCGGTGGAGAAGGTGATCTCACGGGTGCCGAAGGACCCGTTGTCGATCACGGCGGTACGGTGTTCGGTGCCGAGGTTGGTCTCGGTCATGTTCTGGACTTACTCCTTCACATCGGGGGCCTCGCGACGCGTGAGGAGCTGTTCAGACGGCCGGTCTTCGATCGAAGCGCCCGGACGGGCCGACCACTGGGGCCGGGGTGCCCGGAGGCCACTACCGGAGACCGGTGCGCTGACCGGCTCCCCTTCTCGGGTCGGTCGCGTGCCCGGTTCGTCGGTGGTGACGCTGAACGGGAGAGCGGCACCTCGTGCCGCTCTCCCGTCACGTCATCGGCGCAGACCGAGCCGCTCGATGAGCGACCGGTAGCGGTGGATGTCCTTCTTCTGGACGTAGTTCAGCAGCCGGCGACGCCGGCCGACCAGCAGCAGCAGTCCACGACGGCTGTGGTGGTCGTGCTTGTGCACCTTCAGGTGCTCGGTCAGCTCGGCGATCCGCTTGGTCAGGACCGCGACCTGCACCTCGGGGGAACCGGTGTCACCCTCGGCGGTCGCGTACTCCGCGCGGATCTTGGCCTTGCTCTCCTGGTCGAGCGCCATTTTCTCCCTGTTCTCTGGGTTGATGGGTAAGTCCGCCGTCCCGGCTCGGCGGGAACACCGGACGGACTGAACCTCGCGCCCGCGGCGTCGTGCAGGCACGCGAGGCCCCTCGTCGGACAGCCGACGTCTCCGCCAGAGTACCAGCTCACGACGGAAGCGCCCGCCAAGGCACACCCCGGGATGTCAGGCGAGGATCCGACGGACCTGGGCGACGTCGGCGGACATCTGGGTCAGCAGCGGCTCGATCCCGTCGTACTTGACCTGGCCGCGCAGGTGCGCGACGAAGTCCAGGGCGACCCGCTCCCCGTACAGGTCGTCGTCGAAGTCCAGGACGTGGGCCTCGACCCGACGCTCCCGGCCGGAGAAGGTCGGGTTGGTGCCGACCGAGATCGCCGACGGCAGCGCCACAGGGGGTTTGCCCGCCCGGCCATACCTGATGAACCAGCCGGCGTACACCCCGTCGGCGGGCACCGCCGGATACGGCGGGCAGAGCAGGTTGGCGGTGGGGAACCCCAGCTCCCGGCCCCGCTGGTCACCCCGGACCACCACCCCCTCCAGCCGGTGCGGGCGACCCAGGACCTTGGCCGCCGCGGCCACGTCCCCCGCCTCGATCCGGGACCGGATGTACGTGGAGGAGAAGACGGTCCCCTCCTCGGCGAGCAGCGGCCCGTCCTCCACCGCGAAGCCGAACGTGTGGCCCAGCCGCTCCAGCAGCGCCACGTCACCGGCGGCCCGGTGACCGAACCGGAAGTTCTCCCCCACCACCACGAGGGTGGCGCGCAGGTGCTCGACGAGGATGTCGTGCACGAAGTCCTCGGCCGAGAGGCGGGAGAACTCACCGGTGAACGGCACCACGCAGAGCGCGTCGACCCCGAGCGCGGCGAACAGCTCCGCCTTCCGGTCGGGCTCGGTGAGCACCGCCGGGTGGGAACCGGGACGGACCACCTCGGCCGGGTGCGGGTCGAAGGTCACCACCACCGACTTCACCCCCAGCTCCCGGGCCCGGGCCACCGCGTGACCGATGGTCGCCTGGTGCCCCCGGTGCACCCCGTCGAAGACACCGATGGTCACCACCGACCGGTCCCAGTCGACAGGTGCCGCGTCGTACCCCCGCCACCGCTGCATCATCACCCTTCCCGTCGCCCTTTCCCGTCGGCAGCACCTGCGTCCACGGCGGTCATGCCGGCGCGAGCACGATCTCGGCGCGGGCGCGTCCGTCCCGCTCGCTGACGATAGCGACCAACCCCCCGGCCGGATCGAACACCGCGTACGGGCCGGTGATGCCCGCCGGGGCCAGTGGCCCACCGTGGGAGAGGGTCCGCGCCTCCTCCGGGGTGGCCTCGCGGCGGGCGAAGAACCTGTCGGCTGCCGCCGCCAGCGGCAGGCCGACCACCTCGGGGGCGCGCTCCTCAAGCGCGTCGAGGGTGGCCGACTCGTCGAGGGTGAACCCCCCGACGGCGGTACGCCGCAGCGCGGTGAGGTGACCGCCCACCCCGAGCGCCCGGCCGGCGTCCCGGGCGAGGGCCCGGATGTACGTCCCCGAGGAGCAGGTGACGTCGACGTCCACGTCCACCACGTCGGGGGTGTCCCGGCGTACCGCCAGGAGGTCCAGCCGGGAGACGGTGACCCGACGGGCGGGCAGGTCGACGCTCTCCCCCTGCCGGACCCGGTGGTACGCCCGCCGGCCGTCGACCTTGATGGCACTGACCGCACTCGGCACCTGGTCGATCTCGCCGGTGAGGTCGGCCAGGGCCGCCCGGATCGCCTCGTCCGTCACCCCGCCGGCCGGCACGCTCTGCGTCACCTCGCCCTCGGCGTCGTCGGTGACGGTGGCCTGACCGAGCCGGATGGTGGCGGTGTAGCCCTTTCCCGCCCCGATCACGTAGGTCAGCAGCCGGGTCGCCCGGCCCACCCCGATCACCAGGACACCGGTGGCCATCGGGTCCAGCGTCCCGCCGTGCCCCACCCGCCGGGTCCGGGCCAGTCGGCGGATCCGCGCCACCACGTCGTGCGACGTCATGCCGCCGGGCTTGTCCACCACGATCAGACCGTCTGTGCTCACGACCGCCAAGCCTGCCAGAAGACCCGGGGGCACCGCCTACCCGGTGGCGGCGTTCACGCCGAGGTCAGCGGACGACCCCCGCCACGGCCCACTTCCCGGACCGCAGTCGGAGCAGCACCGCACCGAGCCGCAGCAGCATGAACAGGGTCAGTCCGGCCCAGATCCCACCCAGGCCCAGATCCCACACGTACGCCGCCCAGATCGCCGGCAGGAACCCGCCCAACGCTGCCGTCACCGTCAGGTTCCGCAGGTAACGGACGTCACCGGCCCCGATCAGGACCCCGTCGAGGGCGAACACCACACCGGCCACGGGCTGCATCGCGGCGAACCACGGCCAGGCCAGCATCGCCTGCTCGCGTACCTGGGGATCGGAGGTGAACAGGGCGGGGACGATGCCCGCTCCGGCGGCGATCAGCCCGGCGAAGACCACCCCGCAGACGCCGCCGACGAGCGCGAACCGGCGGGCCAGCGCCCGGGCCGTCGAGGCGTCGTCGGCGCCGAGCGCCGCTCCGACGAGGGCCTGCGCGGCGATGGCCAGAGCGTCGAGCAGCAGGGCGGTGAAGAACCACAGTTGCAGGGCGATCTGGTGGGCGCCGACGGTGGCGGCGCCGAAGCGGGCGGCGACCGCCGTGGCGGACAGGAAGCTGGCCTGGAAGGCGACCCCCCTGATCAGCAGGTCCCGGCTGAGCACGAGCTGCCGACGGATCAGTCCGGCCCGGGGACGCAGCGGAATCCGTTCGGCCACCAGGGCGGCGAGGAAGAGCCCGCCGGACAGGGTCTGGGCCAGGACGTTTGCCACCGCCGAGCCGGGCAGGCCCAACCCGACCGGATAGACGAGGACGGGGCAGAGTACGGCGGAGAGCAGGTTCGGGGCGAGCACGAAGATCAACGGTCGGCGGAAGTCCTGGACACCGCGCATCCAGCCGTTCCCGGCGGCGGCGAGCAGGAGTCCGGGGGCACCGAGGGAGGCGATCCGCAGCCACTGCCCGGCGGCGTCGGCCACCTCACCGGGGCCACCGGCGAGGGCCTGGGCCAGTGCCCCGCCGCCGAACTGCATGGCGACCACGACCAGCAGCCCCACCCCGAATGCCAACCAGGAGGCCGGTACGCCCTCGGCCACCGCAGCGGCCCGGTCACCGGCACCGAATCGGCGGGCCGCCCGCCCGGTGGTCCCGTACGCGACGACGGTCCCGAGCCAGACGATGATCGTCATGACGGTGCCGCCGATGGCGACGGCGGCCAGGGGGGTCCGCCCGAGATGACCGACCACAGCGGTGTCGACCAGGATGTAGAGCGGCTCTGCCGCCAGCACCACCAACGCTGGCAGGGCCAACGTGGCGATCCTGCGCGGTGACGCGACTACCGGGGTGCTCACGGCCATGATCCTGGCAGAGCGACAGGTAAGTGCGAAACCCCTTACCCGCTACTTACCGGGAGACCCTGGCCACCGGCGTCGACCTCGACTGTCGCCCCGGCATCGACGCCGGTGCATCGGTCGGCTCGCCTGCCCCCGGGCTCGTCGCCCCGGGGCGGGCAGGGCGGTCCGGGGCGAGAACTACTGACGGGTGTCCATGGAGGTCTGCAGGGCACGACGCGCCTGCTCACGGGCCTCGTCGACGGTGGGCGTGGTGTCGGGCTTGGGAGTGGTCGACATGTTTGTCCCCTTCCAGGGCGCGACCACCGCCGACGACGGCGGTCGTACGGGCGGTGCAGCTGAGCGACCGCAGCGCTCCCGGGGTCACCGGATGGGCTGCGGACAGCGAGAGCCCGGGTCGGTTGAGACCCTGGAGGGAGGCGACCCTGGTACGACGTCACCGCCCACGACCTGCGCACGGCAACCCCGCAGGCCGATTCCCAAGCTATCGTTCAGTTCCACATACTGCCTTTTCTTCCCGGCATGTGGGCAGGGGGACGTACGCGACCTGTGGGGTTCACCGGGCCAGGAAGTGCCAGCCGACCCACCACCAGAACCCGAGCAGGGCGATCCGCCCCACCGGCACCGGGCCGACCTCGTACCGCATCAGATGGCCGCAGACCTCCCCCAGCGACGGGATCCGCGACCCCTCCCGCCGGGACGCCCACTCCACCACGGCGAAGAGCACCAGCGAGAGGAGGAATCCGCCGATCGCGATCGTCCGCATCATCGCCGCACCAGCCCCCAGAAACCGGCCAGCCAGACCCCCCACGCCGCCGACCGGACCAGGTGGTCCTCCAGCAGCGGATCGGCCAACCGGCTGAAGGTGGGGAACTCGTCCTTGGCAGCCATCAGGAAGGTCGCCGCCTCCAGGACTGTGAAGACTGTGACAGGCACCACCCACCACACCACACCGGAACCGAGCCGGTGCGGTGCCGGTCGGCGCGGCACCCTGTTGCTCAGCCCCAACCAGATGAGCACCCCACCGGTACCGAGGGTGTAGAGGTTGGCCTGGGTCGAGAAGGACGGGAACTGGCCACCGACGAGCGAGAGGCAGATCAGCACCGGCACGGTGACGATCGGACGCTCCCACACCCGGGTGGCGTCGACGGCGAGGTCGTGGGGCTGCTCCATCCGCCGATTCTCCCCGCCCTCACCGAGCGCGGGAAGACGACACCCGGCGGAGTCAGACCTGATCTTCCGCGCCCACCAGGGCGTCGTCGAGCTGACCCCGGATCCCGTCCATCACCTCGTCGGCGCTGCCCCGACCGGTGAACCCGGCGGCGAACCGGTGCCCACCCCCACCGAGCGCGACAGCGACCCGGCTGACGTCCACAGCTCCCTTGCTGCGCAACGACACCGCCCACTCGTGCGCCGACACCTGCTTGACCACGCAGCTGACGTCCGCCTCGGCGGTGCACCGGACGGAATCGATCAACGCCTCCAACACGTACGGCCGCTGCCCGTGCCGAACCAGGTCGTCCTGGGTGGCGTAGGTCCAGACCAGACCCCGGCCCCCCGCCGCAGCCGGCTCCAACCGGGCCCGCCCGAGCACCTCGCCGAAGAGCCGGACGGCCCCGAACGGCCGGTGGTCGAAGATCCGGCGGGAGATGTCCCCCGGACGGATCCCGGTGGCCAGCAGCCGGGCCGCCATCTGGTGTACCGCCGGGGTGGTCGCCTCGAACCGGAACGAACCGGTGTCGGTGGTCAGCGCCACGTAGAGACACTCGGCGATCCCGGCGTCCAGCGGCACCCCGAGCCGGTCCAACAGCTCCTCGGCCACCACCGAGGTGGCGGCGGCCTGCGGGTCCACCAGGTGGAGCCCACCGAACCGGGTGTTCGAGGCGTGGTGGTCGAGCACCAGGGCCGCCCCGGCGGCGTCCAGCCGGTCCACCAGCTCACCCAGCCGGGAGGCGCTCGCCGCGTCGAAGCAGATCACCAGGTCCGGGTCCGGGTACGCCTCGGTCGCCGGCACCAACAACTCCTCGCCGGGCAGTCCCCGCAGGGGATCCGGCAGGTCGAACGGGCCGGGGAAGGTCGCCTGCAACAGGTCCACCCCGAGCCACCGCAGCCCCTGGGCGAAGCCCAGCATGCTGCCCAACGCGTCGCCGTCCGGGTTGACGTGGCAGACGAGCAGCACCCGGCCCCCGGCCGGCACCTGCCGGACTGCGGCCACCGCAGCGGCCCACTCGGCCTCGGTGGGCCCCGACTCCCCCGGGGCCGTGCCGGGCAGCACCGCCCCGGTGGGGGCCGTCACCGGTGGTCCCCGCCCCGGTCCGCCCCCGTCGCCCCGGACTGCTCACCCTCGTCGCCCTCGGAGTCCTCGTCGTCGGCCTCCCGGTACGGCTGGGGCTCCCCCGCGTACGCCGCCCCGGCCGCCCGACGCTGCACCTCCGCGTCGGCGTGGCGGGCCTGGGCAAGCAGGTCGTCGATGTGCTTGACCTGGTCCTGCACGTTGTCCAGGACGAAGGCGAGGCTCGGGGAGTGACGCAGCCCCAGGGCCTTGCCCACCGTGCTGCGCAGCATTCCCTTGGCGCTCTCCAGGGCTGCGGCGGTGTCCTGCTGGGCGGCGGTGTCGCCGAGGACGGTGTAGAAGACCGTCGCCTCCCGCAGGTCGGCGGTGATCCGGGCATCGGTGATGGTGATCATCCCGAGCCGGGGGTCCTTGATCTGACTCCGCACCACCGACGCCACGAGTTCGCGCACCCGCTCCGCGTGCCGACGTACCCGGGCCGGATCCGTCATCTCCCCCACCTCCAGGACCTACCTGCTACCGGTCGGAGACGACGGCGCCCCGCGCCGCCGGGCCCGACCGCCGACATCCCGAACACTACCCGCGCGCCCCTGCCGCCCGCGCAGCGCCGCCGGGGTCCGGGCACCCGGCGACACCGACCGACGGGTCAGTCCTCCACACCGTGCAGCCGACGGCGGACCGAGAGCAACTCCACCTCCGGGCGGGCGGCCACCAGCCGCTCGCACGAGTCGAGCACCTCCCGCACGTGGGCGGCCTCGGCGGCGACCACCGCCACCCCGATCTCGGTCCGCCCGTACAGCTCCACCGCCCCCACCTCGGCGGCGGAGACCTCGAACCTGCGCAGGGCGGCGACGATCGGCCGGACGTAGGACCGCTTGGCCTTCAGGGACCGGGAGTCCCCCGGCAGCAACATGTCGAAACAGGCAGTTCCCGTGTACACGGCGAGCAACGCTACGCCGGACGCCCCCGGGCGGCCACCCGTTTCAGTTCGGGACCACCGCCACCAGCACGTCCCGCTCGATCGCCTGGTCCACCCGGTGCGACAGACCGAGGTACCCCGGCCCGTCCACCACCCGCAGCCCCGCCCCGGTCAGCACCGCCTCGGCGGCCCGACGGGGGGTCACGTGGGTGTTCCAGGACAACCCCAGGGCCCCACCGGGACGCAACAGCTCCCGCCAGACCGGCACGGCGGCGGTGAGCAGGTCCAACGGGCTACGGGACAGTTCCCGCCCGGTACGGCTGCCGTGGGCCACCCCGTACGGCGTGTCGGTGACGATCAGGTCGGCGCAGCGGGGGCGCAGGCTCTCCCGAGCCCGGAGGGTGTCGGTGTGCAGGACTGTGACCTTCTGCGTGTCACCGGCCTGGTGGGCCTCCCGGGTCGGGGCGAGCACCGCCTCGAACCGGCGGGCCACCAGCTTGCGGTCCCGGCGCACCGAGGTCATCTCGGTGCTGTGCTTGAGCCGCTTGCGCTTCAACCAGGTACGCAGGAAGGCGGCGTAGGAGTCGACGTCCTTTCCGTCGTGCTCCACCCCGATGCCGTGGTAGCCGTACATGAGGGCCTGGTTGAGGGTGGTGCCCCGGCCGCAGAGCGGGTCGAGGACCACCAGTCGGCGGTCCAGCATCGCCCCGGCCGAGGCGGAGGCGAGCACTGTGGCGTTGAGCAGCAGCCGGGTGAACTGCTCGTTGGTCTTGCCCACGTACTTGGGAATGGTGACCAGGTCGGAGTCGTACCGGGCCAGGGGGCGCAGCGGGAGAGGCCGCAGCAGCTCCTCCCCCACCCGCTCGAACAGCGCGTACGCCGCCGACAGGTTCGCCAGGTGGGCCAGGTCCCGCTCGCCCAGCCCCGGGTCGGGTGCGGCGAAGGTCAGATACTCCACCCCGCCGATGCGTTCAGTGGCGGTCTCGGTCGGGGCGGCGTCGAGCACCCCCGAGGCGGCGAACATCTCCAGCTCGGCGCGGGCCAGGCGGCCGGCGGCGTCGGCGTAGACACGGTTGGTGGAGGGGGCGAGGAGAAGCGCGTACCTGGACACACCGGAGATTGTTCCAGGCGGAACAGACGGTGACGGCCGGGGCCCGTCCAGGCCCCGGCCGTCACCGGTGGTGTTCACCGCACACTCAGGCGCGCGGCTTCTCCCGCATCTCGAAGGTCTCGATGATGTCGCCGACCTGGACGTTGTTGTACCCGCCCAGGGTCAGACCACATTCGAAGCCCTCGCGAACCTCGGTCGCGTCGTCCTTGAACCGCTTGAGGGAGCTGATCGTGAGGTTGTCCGCCACGACCGCCCCGTCCCGCAGCAGCCGCGCCTTGGCGTTGCGGCGGAGGACCCCGGACCGGACGATGCAGCCGGAGATGTTGCCGACCTTGGAGGAGCGGAACACGTCGCGGATCTCCGCGCTGCCCAGCTCCGCCTCTTCGAACTCCGGCTTGAGCAGACCCTTGAGAGCCGCCTCGATCTCCTCGATGGCCTGGTAGATGACGGTGTAGTACCGGATCTCCACGCCCTCGCGGTCGGCGATCTCGCGGACCTTGTTCGCGGCCCGCACGTTGAAGCCGATGATCGTGACCGCCTCGGAGGAGGCGCTCGCCAGCATGACGTCGCTCTCGGTGATCGCGCCGACGCCCCGGTGGATGATCCGGAGCTGGACCTCCTCCGGGATGTCCAGGTTGAACAGCGCGTCCTCAAGGGCTTCGACCGAACCGGAGACGTCGCCCTTGAGCACCAGGTTGAGCGAGGTCTTCTCGCCCTCCTTGAGCTGCTCCATGAGCGTCTCCAGGGTGGCCCGACCGCGGGAGTTGGCGAAGGACGCCGCCCGCCGCCGTGCCTGCCGCTGCTCGGCGATCTGCCGGACCGTACGGTCGTCCTCGGCGGCCAGGAAGGTGTCACCCGCTCCCGGCACCGTGGTCAGACCGAGCACCAGGACCGGACGGGCCGGACCCGCCTCGGCGACCTGCTGGCCGTTCTCGTCGAGCATCGCCCGGACCCGGCCGTGGGCCCCACCGGCGACGATCGAGTCGCCCGCCCGCAGGGTGCCCTTCTGCACCAGCACCGTGGCGACCGCACCCCGGCCCTTGTCCAGGTGGGCCTCGATCGCCACACCCTGCGCCGGCCCGTCGATCGGAGCGGTCAGCTCCAGCGACGCGTCGGCGGTCAGGATGACGGCCTCCAGGAGTTCCTCGATGCCGATACCGGGCTTCGCGGCCACGTTGACGAACATGGTGTCGCCGCCGTACTCCTCGGCGACCAGTCCGTACTCGGTGAGCTGCTGGCGGACCTTGTCGGGGTTCGCCTCCGGCTTGTCGACCTTGTTGACCGCGACAACGATCGGCACGTCCGCCGCCTTGGCGTGGTTGAGCGCCTCGATGGTCTGCGGCATCACACCGTCGTCGGCGGCCACCACCAGGATCACGATGTCGGTGACCTGGGCACCACGGGCACGCATGGCGGTGAACGCCTCGTGACCCGGGGTGTCGATGAAGGTGATCGCCCGGTCCTCGCCCTCGTGCGGGACGTGGACCTGGTACGCGCCGATGTGCTGGGTGATGCCACCGGCCTCGCCGGCCACCACGTTCGCCTTACGGATGGCGTCGAGGAGCTTGGTCTTACCGTGGTCGACGTGACCCATGACGGTCACGACCGGCGGCCGGTCGACCAGACGGTCCTCGGCGACCTCGGCGTCCAGGTTGATGTTGAACTGCGCGAGCAGCTCGCGGTCCTCGTCCTCCGGGCTGACGATCTGCACCTCGAAGCCGAGGTGCTCACCCAGCAGCAGCAGGGTCTCGTCGGAGCACGACTGGGTCGCCGTGACCATCTCGCCCAGGTTGAACATCTCCTGGACCAGCGAACCCGGGTTGGCGTTGATCTTGTCGGCGAAGTCCGACAGCGAGGCGCCACGGGAGAGCCTGACGACCTGACCCTGACCCCGGGGGGCACCCGAGCTCATGGTCGGAGCCGACAGGTTGTCGAACTCCTGTCTGCGCTGCTTCTTGGACTTGCGACCCCGGGTCGGGCGACCACCCGGACGCCCGAAGGCACCAGCGGTTCCGCCACCACGGCCACGACCGCCGCCACCGGGACGACCGCCGCCACCGGCCGGAGCGCCGGGCCGGAACCCACCGCCACCACCGGCACCGCCACCGGGACCACCACGGTAGCCACCGCCACCGGCACCGCCACCGGGACCACCACGGTAGCCACCGCCACCGCCGCCGCCACCGGGACCACCACGGTAGCCACCGCCACCGCCGCCACCGGGACGACCGGCACCGCCGCCGCCACCGGGACGACCGGCACCCGGTCCGCCGGGGCGACCCGGACGCTGGCTCGGCATCGAGGCCGGGCTGGGCCGGGGCGGCATGGAGGCGGGACTGGGCCGGGGCGGCATACCGGCGGGACTGGGCCGGGGACCACCGGCACCGGCTGCCGGGGGACGCTGCTGACCGCCCTGGATGCCGAACGGGTTGTTGCCGGCACCACGGACCGGCGGCCGTCCACCGGGCCGGTTACCCGGCGTCGGGGCCGGACCGTTGCCACGGTTGGCAGCCGGGGATCCCGGCCGGGGCGGCATGTTGCCGGGGCCGGGGCCACCGGGTCCGGGGCGCGGACCGGGACGGGGACCACCGGAGGCCGGGGGCTCCCGGCGCGGGGTCTCCCGCTGCTGCTGCCGGGCGGCCTCGGCGGCCTTCGCCGCCGCGGCCTGCTCGGCCTTGAGCGCGGCGGCGCGCGCCTCGGCGGCGGCCACCTCGATGTCGTGTGCGCTCGCCGGCTTGGTGACCGGGGTCACCGAGGGCGGCGGGCCGGGAACGGGTCCCTTGGGCTTCGGTCCGGGGGTCGGCGGACCGGGCCGCCGGGGCGGCATCGGCTTCGCCGAGACCCGGGGCCCCGGGGACGGGGTGGGCGTCGGGGTCGGGGCCGGGGTGGCCGCCGGTGGAGCCGCCGGTGCCGGGGAACCGGCGGAGGCGGCGAACGCGTTGCGCAGCCGACGGGCGACGGGCGCCTCGACGGTGCTGGACGCGGACTTCACGAACTCGCCCATGTCCTTCAGTTTGGCGAGAACTGTCTTACTCTCGACCCCGAGCTCTTTCGCCAGCTCGTGTACGCGGGCCTTACCTGCCACTGCACTCCTCACTCCGAGGTCGTGCGGGCAGCACCCGCAACGACCTCACTCGTCCACTTGAAGCCTGATCATTTCTGCGACTTCATCGTGTGCCCATGTCGGTCGTCCTACCTTGCTTGCGACCCTCACCCGATCCGGTTGACCGGGTGTAGTGGTTTGACGCGTCGACGTGCTCGGCCAGCGCACCGTGATCGACGATCCCGGTGATTCGCAACGCACGCCCGAAGGCGCGACGCCGCACTGCCAGCGCGAAGCAGGCCGGATCCGGGTGCATGTTCGCTCCCCGACCCGGCAGCCTGCGGAACGGGTCGGGCCGGAGGCTGTAGCCAGCCTCGTCGGTCACCGCGACGATCCGCAGCAGTTCGCTGGTCGGCGCACTGAGCCGGCAGCCCACACAGGTGCGCTCCGGCAGCGCGCGTCCCACCACCGGAAGAAGTCTACCCCTAGCTGCCCGAGATCGCGCTGCCCGCCTCCCGGACGTGATCAGCTGAGCCCCGGCCGGAGCCGGAGCCGGTCTCGGCGTCGGACTTGATGTCGATGCGCCAACCGGTCAACCGGGCGGCAAGCCGGGCATTCTGCCCTTCCCGTCCGATCGCCAACGACAGCTGGAAGTCCGGGACCGTCACCCGGGCCGCCCGAGCTGCCAGATCGACCACCTCGACCCGGAGGGCCTTCGCCGGTGAGAGAGCGTTCCCGACGAACACCGCCGGATCATCCGACCAGTCGATGATGTCGATCTTTTCGCCGTGCAGCTCGCTCATCACCGCCCGGACCCGCTGCCCCATCGGACCGATGCAGGCACCCTTGGCGTTCACGCCCGGCACCGTGGAGCGCACCGCGATCTTCGTACGGTGACCTGCCTCACGGGCGATCGCGCCGATCTCGACGGTGCCGTCGGCGATCTCCGGCACCTCCAGGGCGAAGAGCTTCTTCACCAGCGCCGGATGGGACCGGGAGAGGGTGATCTGCGGCCCCCGCATGCCCTTGGCCACGTGGACCACCACACAGCGGATCCGGTCACCGTGCTCGTACCGCTCGCCGGGCACCTTCTCGGACTGGGGCAGGACGCCCTCCAGCTTGCCGAGGTCGACGCTGACGATGCCCTTCTCGGTACGCGCCTCGTGGGCCTGCACCACACCGGTGACCAGGTCACCGTCGCGGCCGACGTACTCGCCGAAGTGCACCTCGTCGGTGGCCTCCCGCAGCCGCTGGAGGATCACCTGCTTGGCGGTCATGGCGGCGATCCGGCCGAAGTCGTGCGGGGTGTCGTCCCACTCCCGCGTGACGGTCCCGTCGGAGTCGAGTTCCTGGGCGTACACCAGGGCGGCACCGTTCTTGCGGTCGATCTCCACCCGGGCGTGCGGCTCCGCACCCTCGGTGTGCCGGTACGCGGTCAGCAACGCGGTCTCGATCGCCGCGAGGATCGTGTCGAACGGGATCTCCCGCTCGCGCTCCAGGGCGCGCAGCGCCGCGAGGTCGATGTTCACCTCTCCTCGTCCTCCACATCGTCTTCGTCGTCGATTTCGTCTGATTCGTGAATCTCGTCTGATTCGTGGATCTCGTCGAGGCGGTTGAACTCGACCTGCACCCGCCCCGGTCCCAGCTCGGCGTGGGCGACGGTGACGGTCCCGGTGTCGGCTTCCAGCACCACCCGGTCGTCGTCGGCCTCGACGATCCGCCCGGTCACCTGCCGGTCACCGGCGGGCTGGTCGCCCCGCTGCCCCGGCAGCCCGGCGGCGTTACGGACAGTTACCTTTACCAGCCGTCCGACGTTGCGCCGCCAGTGTCGGGGCAGGGTGAGTGGTCGGTCCACCCCCGGGGAGCTGACCTCGAGCTGGTACTCCCCGGCGAGGAGGTCCCCGCCGGTGGCCTCGGCGTCGTCGAGCGCCACGGAGACCGACCGGGAGACCTCAGCCACGGCGTCGAGGTTGATCCCGCCGTCGGCGTCCACCATCACCCGGACCACGTGCCGCCGCCCGGCCCGGGAGACCGAGAGGTCCTCCAGGTCGTAGCCGGCCCGGCTCACCACCGGCTCGATCACGGCCCGCAACCGGTCACGGCGCGCGGTCGCGTCACCGCCCCGGGGCGCCTCGCCACCGCGGGGCCTGCCCGTCGGTCTGGTGGCCCGGCCACGCTGCGTCATCTGGCGCACCCCTTCGAAGGTCCACGGCCCGGTTCGACCGCCATGCCGACACGCCACCGGGCGATCCGCGCCGGTGGTTGCGCAGAGCGTAACGCGCTCCCCGCACGGCGGGCCGGGCGGCGCACCGACGCCGGTCGCCCATGCCCCGCCCCGGATGGTGTTGACTTGTCCGGTGACGACGGGCAGGACCACAGTTTCAGGCGGAACAACCGGACACACCCGACGGAGGCTGCTACGCGCCGGGACACTGTTGGCCCTGGGTGGGACGGCCGCAGCGGTCACCGGATGCGGTCTGTTCGGCCGGGAGGACGCGCCGGACCCCGCCGCCGACCCGTTGG
Organism: Micromonospora sp. NPDC000207; assembly: GCF_040300925.1. Classification (NCBI taxonomy): domain Bacteria; kingdom Bacillati; phylum Actinomycetota; class Actinomycetes; order Micromonosporales; family Micromonosporaceae; genus Micromonospora; species Micromonospora sp. NPDC000207. Next base: position 41,950 of record NZ_JBEPEQ010000016.1, on the reverse strand, counting down.
CGCCGCTACTCGCCGGGGCACTCGAACTGGCCGCCCGACACCGGATCGCCGTCGACGGCGACCCCACCCTGTCCGACAGGCTCTCGCCGATCGCCGAGGCACACCGGGCGCACGCCGCCGAGTTGGCGCGGCTGACCGGTGCCACACCGTCGCCCACCCCGCCCACCCCGACCGGTGGCGTCCCGACCGGGGACGCCACGGCGGTGCTCACCACCCTCCGGGAGGCCGAGAGGCAGGGCCGGGAGGCCGCCGACCAGGCATGTGCCCAGGCCCCCGCCGAGCGGGCCGCGCTGCTCGGTTCCATCGCCGCCGCCCGGGCGACGCACGTGGAGGCACTCAAGTGACCCAGCCCACCCCCAGCGCCGCCGACGCGGCACTGATCGCTGCCCTCACCGCCGAGTACGCCGCCGTCTACGCGTACGGATCGATCGGCGTGCACCTGCCGGCAGCCGGTCAACGTGCCGCACGCGCCGCCGAGGCCGCCCACCGGTCCCGCCGGGACGCCCTCGTCCTGCAGTTGAGCAACGCCGGCGGGTCGGTCCCCGCCGACCGGGCCGGGTACGCCCTGCCGTTCCCGGTGATCGACCAGGCCAGCGCAGTACGGCTGGCCATCGAGGTGGAGGAGCGGACCGGGGCGTTCTGGCGGGCGGCCCTGCCGGTGACCACCGGTGGGGAGCGGAGCCGGGCGCTGGCCGCGCTGACCGACTGCGCGCTGCGAGCCACCCGGTGGCGTCGGACCGCCGGGGTGACCCCGCTCACCGTGCCCTTCCCAGGCCGACCCGGCTGAAGCCGGTCACCCGGGGCCGACCTCTGGGCCGGCCACCGGGGCCGAGGGCAGTGGTTGCGGCCGGGATACCAGGTATGCATACTCCGTTGCCATGTCGATCCGCCACGGACTGTTGGCCCTGCTCGAACGCGGCACGATGTACGGCTACCAGCTCCGGGCCGCGTTCGAGGAGTCGACCGGCTCGACCATGCCGGTGAACATCGGACAGGTCTACACCACACTGGGTCGACTGGAACGGGACGGGTTGGTCCGCCCCCTTCCGGAGAACGAGGCGGGACAGCGTCCGTACGAGATAACCCCGGCGGGTCGGGCGGAGCTGGCGCGGTGGTTCGCCAACCCGGTCAGCCGGACCGGCCGTCCCCGTGACGAGTTGACGATCAAGCTGGCGCTGGCGTTGACCACGCCGGGGGTGGACGCCCGGGCGGTACTGCGGCGGCAACGCGTCGCCACCGAGCGCCAGTTGCAGGAGCTGACCGGTCGGACCTGCGCCGGGCACGGGGAGGCGGACCTGTCCTGGCGGTTGGTGCTGGACGCGATGGTGTTCCAGACCGAGGCGGAGCTCCGTTGGTTGGACCACTGCGAGACGACACTGGAACGGGAGCACCCGGACCGGTGACGGATCCCGCCCGGCGCACGTGACGACCCGGCGCACCGTGACGACCCGGCGCACGTGAGAGCCGGGTCGGCGTGGCGGTCCGGTGGCTCCGGCACCCGGCTGACTAGGGTGAATGCGTTCCGAGTCGGCGGGGGGAGCGCAGCGGAGGTGAGGCCGACGTGGAGGCGGGACCGACTCTCGGAGTGCCCGGCCGACCGCCGGGAGGCGCACCGAACGAACCGCGCTGGGACGACCCCCGCTGGCGGGTCGCCGAACGGGCCACCGAGGCGATCCGCCGCCGGTTCCCCGCCGACGTGCTCGCCGTCGCCGTGCACGGCCCGCTGGCCCACGGCGACGACGACGGGGGTGGGGACGGGGAGGTCAACCTCCTGGTGGTCACCTACCGGTCCGGGACCGGGCCGGTGCCGGCCACCCGCCGGGTCGACGGGGTCCTGGTCGACCTGACCGTCTCCGGCGCCGACGACTACCTGCGGCAGGCCCGGACGGTGACCCCGCTGTGGCCGTTGACAGCCGACCGGTACGTCACCACCCGTGCGTTGTACGACCCGTCGGGGTGGCTGCCCGGGCTGCGCGACCAGCATCTCGCCCAACTCGTCAGGGCCAGGCCGACCGAGTTCACCACCGCCGCCCGACGGGCCTGGTACCGGGGCTGCGCCGCGCACGCCCGGGCGGGCCGACTGGCGCAGTGGTACGAGACCGACCAGGCACTGCTGATGCTCGGGGAGGCCCGGCTGGCGGCGGCCACAGTGACCGGGCTGCTGACCCGGACCTACTTCCGTGACCCGGGGGACGCGGTCCGGCGTACCCGGTTGGCGGGTGCCGACATGACCACTGTCGGTCGGGTGCTGGCCGGGCAGGCCGACGAGTTGGCGGCCCGGGGTCGACCGGTCGACGGCTCGGTGGAGGAACTCCTGGACGGCTGACCACCGGCGACCGACACCGCCGGACCAGCCGGGGGCCGGCCGAGGGCCGACTGAGGGGCCACCGACGCCCTCGGGCCAGCCGGCGTGCCGCGCGGGGAATAGTCGGATCCGCCCCGCAACGGAACCGGCGTTGGCAGAGTGGATTCCATGGTCGACGGGGGCGGACCGGCCGCCGCCGGGCCGGGAAACCCGGGCCTGTTGCGCGGGCGGGTCCACGCGGGTGACGACGGTACCGGTGTCACCCGGGTCGAACTCTTCTTCGACCTGTTCTTCGTCTACGCGTTCCTTGAGGTGAGCCGCCTGATGGCGGCCGACTTCAGCCTGACCGGGCTCTACCAGGGGACCCTGCTGGTGCTGCTGCTGTGGCGGGCCTGGACCTCCTGCACGTGGCTGGGGAACACGGTCCGGATGGACCAGGGGATCATGACCCCCGTCGTCTGCGGGCTCTGCGTGGTGGTCCTGTTGATGGCGGTCACCGTCCCGACGGCCTTCACCGACGAGCCGGGGCTGCTCACCGGGCCGTTGGTCGTCGCTGTGGGCTTCACCCTTGTACGCGGAACCGCCCAGCTGTTGTTCGGTGTGGTGATCCGCCGTACCGAGCGGGAACGGGTCTCCTTCGGGCGGCTGTGGACGCCGCTGGTCTGCGCGAGCCTGTTCCTGCTGGCCGGTGCGCTCGTGCCGCCGCGCCTGCCGGAGGGTGTGGACCCCGACCTGGTCCGGCTGGTGTTGGTCACGGCGGCGGTGACGAGCGACTTCGCCACCCTCCGGGCGGTCAACGGGCGCTCCCGGCGGATCCACTCGGTCCGGCACTGGACGGACCGGCACGCCCTGATCATCCTCGTCGCCCTCGGCGAGACGATCATCTCCGTCGGCACCAGCCTGGGGTTGGAGGGGACCGCCCGGATAACCGCCCCGGTGATCGCCGCGTCGATGCTCGGCATGGTGGTCGTGGCGATCCTCTGGTGGTCGTACTTCGACGTGGCCAAGCCGGTGGCCGAGCGCGCCCTGCACGACGCCGGCCCGGTCGAGCAGACCCTCACCGGCCGGGACGCCTACAGTCTGTGGCACCTTCCGATGATCAGCGGGTTGATCCTGCTCGCGATGGGTCTCAAACAGTCGGTACGGACCACCGCCGCCGAGGACGTCCACCCGTGGCAGGGCATCGGCGCCCTGGTCCTGTTCGGCGGGGTCCTGCTGTACCTGGTCGGACTCGTCGGGTTCCAACGGCGGGTGCTCAGGATCTGGGGACGGGGGCCGCTGCTCGGGGCCGCCACCACCCTGGTGGTCCTGCCCCTGGCCGCGCTGACCCCGCCGTTGGGCTCGTTGGCCCTGCTCACCCTGACGATGACGGTGATGGTGGTAGCGGACCAGACGCTGTTCCGACAGCGGCACCGTGTGCTGCACGAACTCGCCGACGAGAGCCTCGCCGGGGAGGCCGGGGCCACCCCGAAGGAACTCTTCGTCGACCTGGTGTTCGTGTTCGTCCTCATCCAGGTCGTCGTCCTGATGGGCCGGGAGGGGACCTGGCACGGGATGTTCCGGGCGCTGCTGGTCCTCGGCCTGGTCTGGTGGGCCTGGTGCACGTACTCCTCGGTGACGAACAGCGTCCGCTCCGAGGCGAGCTTCCTGCGGATCACGCTGCTCACGGTCCTCGCCGTCGCCCTGGTCCTGGGGATCGCCCTGCCGCAGACCTTCACCACGGTCCCGGGCGGGCTGCCCGGGTCGGTCGTCGTGGCTGTCTGCTACGTCGCCATCCGGCTGCTCCTGGTCGCCCTGCTGCGCTGGCGAGGGGGCACCGACCCGCGGATGTTCCGCCGTACGGTCGGCACGATGCTCGTCGCCGGGGCGCTGCTGGGCGGGGCCGCAGTGGTGGGCGACCGGCCCGACACCACCGTGACCGCCGCGATCGTCACCGCCCTGTGGGCCGGGGCCCTGGCCACCGAGATGGTGGGAAACTACCGGCCCGGGCCGGTGTCGTGGCAGATGAGTTCGATCGAACACTGGACCGAACGGTTCGAGCTGATCATGCTCATCGCCTTCGGTCAGGTGATCGTCGCCATCGGTCTCTCAGCCGACTGGCAGGGGCTGTCGGCGGGGGTCCTGACCGCCGTCGCCCTGAGCGCGCTGGGGCTCGCCGCGCTCTGGTGGGCGTACTTCGACACCGACGTGATCGTGACCCAGCGGAGCATGCGCCGCAGAAAGGGGGGCGACCGCGCCGCCCTGGCCCGCGACGCGTACGTCTATCTGCACTTTCCGATGGTCTGTGGGCTCCTGGTGTACGCCTTCGGTCTGCGCGCCAACCTGATGGTCCTCAGCAGCGACCCGTACGACTCGACCCTGCTGGGTCACGTCGCCCTCTACGGCGGGGTGGCGATCTTCCTGGTGGCCAACCAGCTCTTCTGGTGGCGCAGCTGCCGACAGGTCAGCTGGTACCGGGTGGGCTGGGTGACGACGGTGCTGGGGTTGGCGCTGGTGACCTATCCGCTGCCGGAGCTGGTGGACCTGGCCGTGCTGAGCCTCACCGGGTTGCTGTTCGCAGTCGTGGAGACGTTCACCTGGCGGCAGCGGCGGCTCCTGCGGGCTCACCCGGCGACCACCGCCGGGTGAGCACCGGGCGCGTCACAGGCCGCCCTGCACCCCGATCAGGGTCCCGACCAGGTAGGTGGCCGCAGCGGCGGCCGCGCCGAGCAGCAGCTGTCGCAGCCCGCTGATCAGCCAGGACCGGCCGGTGAACCGGGCGACGACCGCCCCCGCGACGAACAGCCCGACACCGCCGACGGCGAGGGCCAGCCACAGGTTGGTGAACCCCAGCAGGTAGGGCAGCAGCGGCATCAGTGCCCCGACGGAGAAGAACAGGAACGACGAGATCGCCGCCGTCCAGGGGCTGGGCTGGTCGTCCGGGTCGACTCCCAGCTCCTCCCGGACGTGCACCCGGAGGGCTTCCTCGGGGCGGCGGGCGAGCGTCTCGGCGACCTCCATGGCGAGGTTCCTCGGCAGCCCCCGGCCCACCCACACCTCGGCCAGTTCGCGGGCCTCCGCCTGCGGGTGCCGCTCCAGTTCGCGCCGTTCCTTCGCCACCTCGGCGGCGACCTGCTCGTTTGCCGACCTGACGCTCGTGTACTCGCCCAGCGCCATCGAGATGGCCCCGGCGACGAGGCCGGCGGTGCCGGTGAGGACGATGCTGTTCGCGGAGACGCCACCGCCGCCCACCCCGGCGATCAGCGCGATGTTGGTGACCAGGCCGTCCATCGCGCCGAACACGGCCGGTCGGAGCCGGCCACCGGAGACGTCGGCGTGGTGCCCCTCCCGCAGTGCGGCAGGCGGGTCCGTCACGGGAGGGTGAGGATCTCGTGGCCGCCGTCGGTCACGACGATCGTGTGCTCGAACTGGGCGGTCCATCTGCGGTCCTTCGTGACCACCGTCCAGCCGTCGGCCCACATGTCGTGCTGGTAGGTGCCGAGGGTGATCATCGGCTCGATGGTGAAGGTCATTCCCGGTTCCATCACCTCGGTGGGACGGGGGCTGTCGTAGTGCGGCACGTAGAGACCACTGTGGAAGGCCTCCCCGATCCCGTGGCCGGTGAAGTCGCGGACCACCCCGTAGCCGAACCGCTTGGCGTACGACTCGATGACCCGGCCGACGACGTTGATCTGCCGCCCCGGGGCGACCGCCTTGATGCCCCGCATCATCGCCTCGTGGGTGCGCTCGACCAGGAGCCGGGCCTCCTCGCTCACCTCACCGACGCAGAAGGTCGCGTCGGTGTCCCCGTGCACCCCGTCGATGTACGCGGTGACGTCGACGTTGATGATGTCGCCGTCGACGAGCACCGTGGAGTCCGGGATGCCGTGGCAGATCACCTCGTTGATGCTGGTGCAGCAGGACTTCGGGTAGCCCTTGTAGCCGAGCGTCGACGGGTAGGCACCGTTGTCGCAGAGGAACTCGTGCACCACCCGGTCGATCTCGTCGGTGGTGACCCCGGGCTTGCAGTGTGCACCGGCGAGCTGGGTGGCCTGGGCGGCGAGCCTCCCGGCGACCCGCATCTTCTCGATCGTCTCCGGGGTCTGGACGTGCGAACCGCGGTACTCCCGGGGGCTCTTGCGACCCACGTACTCGGGGCGGACGATGTGGGCGGGCACCGCTCGCCACGGGGAGAGCGTGCCAGGGGTCAGCGGCGCACGGACGTTCATGCCGCAAGCCTATCCCTGCCGACCGGGTGACCCGCGTCACCGCCCGGCGGGGCCGGATCCTTGCCGCGTCCACTCCGCTGTGTCAGGGCATGGACGTGGATCAAGGGAGATCGGCGCCCGTCTTCTCCGCCACCGCGGGCATCGACGACGGCCATCTCCGCGTCGTGGTGACGGGTGAGGTCGACATGGCCACCGCCGACACGATGTTGCAGACCGCTCTGCGTGAACCGGCCCGACGGATCACCCTCGACCTGCGGGCGGTGACCTTCTTCGACTCGGCGGCGATCCACGCGGTGCTCCACCTCGGACGGCTGTTCCCGGGGGCGCTCTCCGTCCACCCGTCCCGTCAGGTGACCCGGGTGCTGGAGATCTCCGGGCTCGGCGACCAGGACTGGCTCCGCCCGGTCTGACCCGCCCCCGGCGGATCGGAGACCGGAACCGACCGAGACCGGAGCCGCCGCCCCCGGACCGGTCAGGGCTGGAGCCGACGGCGCAGGGTCAACTCGGTGCCGTCCTCGGTGTGCCGGACCGACAGGTCACCGAGCGCCTCGATCAGGGACAGCCCTCGACCCCGGAACCCGGAGCCTGTCGACTCCCGCCACCGCCCGGTGTCGCGGACGGTGGCCACCACAGTCCGGTCGACGACTGTCACCTCGACGTAGATCATCGCCTCCCGGGGCTCGACCGGGTGTTCGATGGCGTTCGCAGCGGCCTCGGAGATCGCCACCGTCAGGTCGAACAGGTCGGTCTCGCTCACCGCGTGCACTGTGAGGAAGTCCTCCAGCCGCTTGCGGAGCACACTGAGCCGGGTCGGGTCGGCCGGCAGCCGCAGGGTGAACCTGTCGACGTCGGTCGCCTCCAGGGCGAGCACCGCCACGTCGTCGCGGCGACGGCGGGTCCCCACCCGGTCGACGACCCGGTCGACCAGGTCGGCGACGTGCTCGGCGTCCCCGGCCACCTCCGCCCGCAGCTGCGCCAACGCGGCGTCGATGCCGATCTCCCGGTCCTCGATCAGCCCGTCGGTGAACAGCAGCAGCCGGGCACCGGAGGGCAGCTCCCCCTCGGCGGTCCGGTACTGCGTCCCGGGGATCGCCCCCACCGGCGGACCGAGCGCCCGATCGTGCAGGAACACCACGTCGTCTCCTCGGATCAGCAGCGGTGACGGATGCCCGGCGCTGGCGTACCGCAGGCGGCCGGTGCGGGTGCAGAACCACAGACAGACCACTGTCGCGAACGACCTGTGTTCGGCGGAGCCCACCAACCTGTTCAACCGGGTCAGCGCCTCCCCCGGGTCGAAACCCTCCAGCAGGTACGCCCGCAGCGCGTTACGCAGCTGTCCCATGGCTGCGGCAGCGCGTACGCCCTTGCCGACCACGTCCCCGATGACCAGCACCAACGAGTCGTCGTCCAGGCCGATCACGTCGTACCAGTCGCCACCGACCTCGACGTCTGCGGTGCCCGCCAGGTAACGGCTGGCGATCACCGCACCGGGCAGCTTCGGCAGCGACCGGGGCAGCAGACTGTGCTGGAGGGTGGTGGCGATGTGGTGTTCCGCCTCGTACAGCTGGGCGTTCTCCAGGCGCACCCCGATCAGCCGGGCCAGCTCCGTCAGGGTCGCCCGTTCGGTGTCGGTCCGTTCGCCGTCGCGGTGCCACACCCGCAGTTCACCCAGCTGCTCGTCGGTGGTGCCGGTGAGCGGCGCGACGGTGGGCGGTCCGGTGCCGGTGGCCCCGCTGTCCGCCTCGTACCGGACCTCGTCCGCGGTGATGGTGACCCGGGCGGCCTCGGCGAGGGTGAGCGCGTGTTCGGCGGCGACCTGGAGCACGTCGGTGGTGGAGCGGGCGGTGTTCACAGCGACCGCCGCGTCGGCGAGCCCCCGGAGCCGGCGGATGATCTGACCGCGCAGCTGTCCCAGCTCCACGTTGGCCCGGACCCGGGCGATCAGTTCCTGCCCGGAGAAGGGCTTGGTCAGGTAGTCGTCCGCGCCGACCGAGAGCCCGGCGACGGCGTCGGCGGGTCCGGCCCGGGCGGAGAGCAGCACGATCGGCACGTGCCGGGTACGGGAGTCGGCGCGCAACGCGGTGACCAGCCCGAACCCGTCCCGCCGGGGCATCATCACATCGGTGAGCACCAGGTCGAAGGGGGTGTCGACGGCGAGCGTCAGCGCCTCCACCCCGTCGGCCACGGCGACCACCTCCCAGAAGGGGTGCAGCAGCCGGGTGACGTGGTCACGCAGGTCGGCGTTGTCGTCGACGACCAGGATCCGGCCCCCGGGGCGGGGCGACACCGCCGGGGTCGACGTCGCCGACCGGGCCGGCGGGTCGACTGTCGGCTCCGGGTCGGGGCGATCGCCCAGGCCCTCCCAGAGCGGGAGTTCGGCCATCCAGAGCCGCGCCTGCTCAGGCTCGTCGGGCAGGGGTGACGCGGTCTCGACGACCCGACCCGGCGGGAGGTGGGCGGTGCCGAAGGGCACCGTGACGGTGAAGGTGCTCCCCTCGTCGGGTCGGCTCCGCACCTCGACCCGCCCGCCGTGCATCTCGACGAGCTCCCGGACCAGGGCGAGACCGATCCCGGTCCCCTCGTGGGTACGGGCCCGCGCCCCGGACACCCTGTGGAAACGCTCGAAGACGTGGGGCAGCTCGTCGGGGGCGATCCCCACACCGGTGTCGGTGACGCAGAGGTGGACGGTGCCGTCGCCGTCGCCGACCCGGACCCGGATCTCGCCGTCGAAGGTGAACTTCACCGCGTTCGACAGCAGGTTGAACACGATCTTTTCCCACATCTCCCGGTCCACGTGGACCAGCGCGGGCAACGGGCCGCACTCCACCACCAGCCGCAGTCCGGCGCGTTCGGCCGCCGAACGGAACGTGCTGACCAGGCGGGTGGTGTAGTCGGCCAGATCGGTCGGCTGGTAGTGGGCGGTGCGGCGACCGGACTCCAGCCGGGAGAAGTCGAGGACCGTGTTGACCAGCTTGAGCAGCCGTAACGCGTTGCGGTGCAGGACGGTCAGCCGCTCGGTGTGGGCCCGGTCGAGGGTCGTGTCGGCGAGCATCTCCTCCACCGGGCCGAGCACCAGGGTCAACGGGGTGCGGAACTCGTGGCTGACGTTGGCGAAGAAGTTCGTCTTGGCACGGTCCAGCGCGGCCAGCTCCGCGGCGCGGACCCGCTCCTGCTCGTACGCCAGCTGTCGGCTCACCGCGCCGGAGATCTGTGCGGCCACCAGGTCGAGGAAGGCGCGGTACTCGTCCCCGAAGGCCACCCGGCCGGACACCCCGACGACCAGTGCCCCGGCCGGCTCGTCGTCGGTCACGGTGACGGGCAGGACCAGCGCCTGCTCCGCGACGTCCGGCCCCGGACTCTCGACCAGGTCGACCACGGGCACCGTCACCGGGGCCGGACCGGCGGCGGCGACCAGCTGCGCCGGATCGGCCCGCAGGCCCGACGCGTCCACCCCCCACACCCCGGCGACCGCCGGTCGGTCGCCGTCGGGCAGGCAGAGCAACCCGAGGGGTACGTCAGTCCGATGCCGGTCGAGCACCTCGGCCACGATCGTGCCCAGGTCGCAGGCCCCACCGGCCGCGCCGGCCAGTCCCGTGCCCAGTTCGGCGAGGACGCGCAGCCGACGCTCCCCCACCACCCGCCCGGTGGTCTCGTTGACCAGGCACAGCACCCCGCCCACCGCGCCGTCGTCGTCCACGGCGCGCAGCGGGTCGTAGGTGATGTCGAAGTGGACGTCCTCCAGGAACCCGTGCCGGTCGAGCACGAAGGGATGGTCCCGGGCCTGGTACGACTCCCCGGTACGGCGTACCTGCTCCAGGAGCGGGGCGAGGACGTGCCACGTCTCGGACCAGTGTTCCCGGGCCGGACGGCCGATCGCCGCCGGATGCTTGTCGCCGATGGTGGGCAGGTACGCGTCGTTGTAGAAGGCGAGATGGTCGTCGCCCCAGAAGATGACGATGGGGGCGGCGGAGGAGAGCATGAGGCTGACCGCGTGGCTGAGTGCGGTGGGCCACCCGTCCGGCGGGCCCAGGGCGGTGCGGGTCCAGTCGTGCCCGCCGAGCCGACGGCCCATCTCGCCACCGCCGACGACGGCAGCGGCGAGCCACGGCGGCAGTCCGGACCGCTGCTGCCCGTCCTCGCCCCCCTGGGCCGAGCCCATACGACCTCCCCGCTCCGGCCGATTCCGCGACACGACGTACTGCCGGCCGTGCCGGACCCTGTACCCAGGCGGACCAGCGACGTAACGCGATCGACACGGCGAACGCTGATCACCGCACACCCCCGCCGTCGACGGGGGCGCGGGCGGCTACAGCGGGGTGACGTACGCCCCGGTGATCCCGCCGTCGACGACGAACTGCGCCGCCGTCATGAACGACGCGTCGTCGCTGGCCAGGAAGGCCACCGCGGCGGCGATCTCCTCCGGCCGCCCGAACCGCCCCATCGGCACGTGCACCAGGCGGCGGGCGGCCCGGTCCGGGTCGGCGGCGAACAGTTCGGTGAGCAACGGCGTGGCGATCGGCCCGGGACAGAGCGCGTTGACCCGGATGCCCTCCCGGGCGAACTGCACACCCAGCTCCCGGGTCAGCGCCAGGACCCCACCCTTGCTCGCCGTGTACGCGATCTGCGAGGTGGCCGCCCCCATCAGGGCGACGAACGAGGCGGTGTTGATGATCGAGCCACTCCCCTGTCGCCGCATGTGCGGCAGGACGTACCGGCAGCACAGGTAGACGCTCGTGGTGTTCACCCGCAGCACCCGTTCCCAGGCGTCCAGGCCGGTGTCGAGGATCGAGTCGTCCTCCGGAGGGGAGATACCGGCGTTGTTGAACGCCACGTCGATGCGGCCGTACCGCTGTGCCACCCCGTCGAAGAGGTCCCGGACCGCCGTCTCGTCGGAGACGTCGGCAGCGACGAACTCCCCGCCGACCTCCTCGGCGGCCCGCCGACCCGCCTCGGCGTCGACGTCCACGCAGACCACCCGGGCGCCCTCGGCGGCGAACCGACGGACCGTGGCCAACCCGATCCCGCTGGCCGCGCCGGTGACCACCGCCACCCGATCCTGCAAACGACAGTGCACCTGTCCTCCGCTCACTCGTCGGTCATCCCCGTCGGCCTGCCGTGTCAGTCGTCGGTGGCGACGAAGACGTTCTTGACGTCGGTGAAGGCGTGCAGCGCGTCGGGGCCGAGTTCCCGGCCCAGCCCGGACCGTTTCATCCCACCGAACGGGGTCCAGTAGCGCACCGAGGAGTGCGAGTTGACGCTCAGGTTCCCGGCCTCCACCGCCCGGGCCACCCGCAGTGCCCGGCCGACGTCCCGGGTCCAGATCGAGCCGGAGAGGCCGTACTCGGTGTCGTTGGCGAGCCGGATCGCCTCGGCCTCGTCGTCGAAGGGGAGGACCGAGACCACCGGGCCGAAGATCTCCTCCCGCCAGTGCCGGTCGGCGGGCGAGTCGGCGAGCAGGACCGTCGGGGCGTACCAGAAGCCGGGGCCGTCGGGGCGGGAGCCGGTGAAGGCGATCCGGGCGCCGTCGACGTACCCGGCGACCCGGTCCCGCTGACCGGCGGAGATCAACGGCCCCATCTCGGCGCTCTCCCGGGCCGGGTCCTCCACCCGCAGGGCGCGTACCGCAGGCTCCAGGAGTTCCAGGAAACGGTCGTACGCCGACCGCTGGACCAGGATCCGGGACCGCGCGCAGCAGTCCTGGCCCGCGTTGTCGAAGACGGCGTACGGCGCTGTCGCCGCCGCCTTCTCCAGGTCCGCGTCGGCGAAGACCAGGTTGGCGCTCTTGCCGCCAAGCTCCAGGGTGAGCCGCTTCACACCGGCTGCGGCACCGGCCATGATCCGGGTGCCGACCTCGGTGGATCCGGTGAAGCAGATCTTGCGGACCGCCGGGTGGGTGACGAACCGCTCGCCCACCACGTCGCCCCGACCGGGCAGGACTGTGAACACGTCCTGCGGGAGCCCTGCCTCCCGGCCCAGTTCGGCCAGGCGCAGCGCGGTCAGCGGCGTCAGCTCGGCCGGTTTGAGGACCACCGTGTTCCCGGCCGCCAGGGCGGGTGCGAACCCCCAGGCCGCCACGGGCATCGGGAAGTTCCACGGCACTATCACCCCGACCACGCCGAGCGGCTCGTGGAAGGTGACGTCGAGTCCGCCCGCCACCGGGATCTGCCCACCTGTCAACCGCTGCGGGGCACCGGAGTAGTAGTCGAGGACGTCGCGGACGTTTCCCGCCTCCCAGCGGGCGTTGCCGACGGTGTGCCCGGCGGTGCGGACCTCCACCTGGGCCAACTCCTCAAGGTGCGCGTCGACCACAGCGGCGAACCGCCGCAGCAGCCGGGCCCGGTCGGCGGGGTCCACAGCCCGCCACGACCCGCTCGCGGCCACCGCCCGCCCGATCGCCGCGTCGGTCTGGGCCACAGTGGTCTCCGGCACCAGGTCGACGACCTCACCGGTCGCCGGGTTGCGGACCCGGGTCACCCCACCCTCGTCACCGCCCGATCCGGAACGACCCGGTCCGGAACGATCCGCTCCGGAACGACCCGGTTCAGAGTCGCTCGAAGCCACGGGCCAGCTCCCAGTCGGTGACGGCGGCGTCGAAGGCGGCCAGCTCCACGGCGGCCTGGTTGGCGTAGTGGGCCACCACGTCGACGCCGAAGGCGTCCCGGGCCACAGTCGAGGACTCCCACGCCGTCGCCGCCTCCCGCAACGTGGCGGGCACCCGGTCGGCCGTCGGGTCGTCGTACGCGTTGCCCGCACACTCGGCGGGCAGCTCCAACTCCTGCTCGATCCCGTGCAGCGCACCGGCGATCAGCCCCGCGATCGCCAGGTACGGGTTGACGTCGCCGCCGGGTACCCGGTTCTCCACCCGCAGGCCCTGCCCGTGTCCGACCACCCGCAGTGCGCAGGTGCGGTTGTCGACGCCCCAGCGCAGGACGGTCGGGGCGAACGAGCCCGGCTGGTACCGCTTGTAGGAGTTGACGTTGGGGGCGGAGAAGAGGCTCAACTCCCGCATGGTGGCGAGCAGCCCGGCCAGGACCCGCTGCCCGGTGACGCCGAGGTGGGCCGGGCCGTCACCGAGCATCGCCGAGGCACCCGACTCGTCGCGCAGCGAGAAGTGGATGTGGCAGGAGTTGCCCTCCCGGGCGTTCGGCTTCGCCATGAAGGTGATCGACCTGCCCTCCTGGGCGGCGATCTCCTTCGCCCCGTTCTTGTAGACGACGTGGTGGTCGGCGCAGGTGAGCGCGGCGTCGTAGCGGAAGGCGATCTCGTACTGGCCGAGGTTGCACTCGCCCTTCGCGCTCTCCGGGGTCAGTCCGGCACCGGCCATCTCGTTGCGGATGCGGCGCAGCAGGGGCTCCACCCCGGCGGTGTCGAGCAGGGTGTAGTCGACGTTGTGCCCGGTGGCCGGGGTCAGGTCCCGGTAGCCGCGCCGCCGGGCCTGCTCGTACGAGTCGTCGAAGAGGACGAACTCCAACTCGGTCCCGGCGTACGCGGTCAGCCCGTGCGCGGCGAGCCTGTCGAGTTGGCGGCGCAGGATCTGTCGGGGTGAGGCGGGCACCGGAGGGCCCCCGCCCGGCCACTCGACGTCGGCCAGGACCAGGGCCGTACCCGGCTGCCACGGGATCCGGCGCAGGGTGTCCAGGTCCGGACGCATGGCCAGGTCGCCGTAGCCCCGCTCCCAGCTCGACATCGCGTACCCGTCGACGGTGTTCATGTCGACGTCCACGGCGAGCAGGTAGTCGCAGCCCTCACTGCCGTGCTCGACCACCTGGTCGAGGAAGAACGGGGCGTGGAAGCGTTTCCCCTGCAACCTGCCCTGCATGTCGACGAGGGCCAACACCACGGTGTCGACCTCGCCGGTGCCCACCGCCGCGCGCAGCTCCTCCACCGTGAACGCACTCAACCCCGGCACCCCCACCTGTTGACCCGTCCGCCTCATGCTAGGCACCGACCCCACCCGCCGCACGCCCACGCGGTCGACACCCGGCATCCCGGGCGGGTCAGGCGGGCGGGAGGCCCCGGAGCCGGGCGCTGATCTCGTCGGCGGGGACCGGCGGGCCGAACCATCGACCCTGGCCGGTGTCGCAGCGCAGCGCCCGGAGCCGTTCGACCTGTTCGACGGTCTCCACCGCCTCGGCGGTGACCCGCAGTTCCAGGGCGTGGGCCAACCGGACCAGCGCGTCCACGATCCGCTCGTCGCGGTGCCCGTTGGTCGGGTCGTCGGCCCGGATGCCCTCCACGAACGGCGCGGCGAGCTTGAGGACGTGGATCGGCAGCCGACGCAGGTACGCCAGGCTGGAGTAGCCGGTCCCGAAGTCGTCGATCGCCAGCCGTACGCCCAGCCCGGCGAGGCGGTGCAGCGCCCGCAGCGGCTCCCCGGGGCCGCCCGTCGCGGCGCTCTCGGTGAGTTCCAGTTGCAGCAGGTCGGCGGGGAGTCCGGTCCGGCTCAGGGTCTCCGCGACGACGTCCACCAGCGACGGGTCGTCGACCTGCCGGGCTGCCACGTTCACGCTCACCACCAGCCTGGCGTCGGGGAACTCCCGCCGCCACCGCTCGGCGTCCCGGCACGCCTGGCCGAGGACCCACTCGCCGAGCCGGACGATCAGGCCGCTCTCCTCGGCGAGCCCGATGAACCGGTCCGGCCCGACCAGTCCCAGCTCCGGGTGGACCCACCGGACCAGCGCCTCGACGGCGGACATCGTGCCGTCGACGAGCGACACGATCGGCTGGTAGTGGACCACGAACTCGCCCCGGTCCAGGGCCGCCGGGAGCCCGGCACTGAGCGCCGAGCGGGCCTGGTCACGGGCGCTGCGTTCCGGGTCGAACACCGCCCACCGGCCCCGCCCCTCCCCCTTGGCCCAGTAGAGGGTGGTGTCGGCGGCCTTCATCAGCTCGGCGGCGCTGGTCTGCCCCACGGGGGAGTCCACCACACCGATGCTGGCCGAGACGGTGAGCTGGTGGTCGCCGACGTCGACCGGGGCCGCCACGGCGGCCAGGACCTTCTCGGCGACCGCCACCACCTCGTCGAGGCCGGCACCGCCGTCGACGAGGATGACGAACTCGTCCCCGCCCATCCGGGCCACCAGGTGCCCCAGCCCGGAGACGCAGTCGGCGAGCCGGTCGGCGATCACCCCCAGCAGTCGGTCGCCGTGGTGGTGACCGAGGCGGTCGTTGACAGCCTTGAACCCGTCGAGGTCGAGGAAGCAGACCCCGATCCGCTGCTGCGGGTCGGCGGCGGCGAACAACGCGTTCAGCCTGTGGAAGAACAGGGTCCGGTTCGGCAGTCCGGTGAGCGGGTCGTGCTCGGCCTGGAACCGCAGCCGCTGCTGGAGGGCGTGCCGCTCGGTGATGTCCTGGACCATCGCCACTGTGAACCGGGGGCGGCCGTCGGCGTGCCGGACCAGGGAGACAGCGAGGTCGGTCCAGACGGCGGTGCCGTCCTTGCGGAAGTAGCGCTTCTCCACCCGGGCGCAGTCCCGCCTGCCCTCGATCAGCTCCTGGTACAGCCCCCACATCCCGGCGGCGTCGTCGGGATGGGTCAGCTCGGCCACGTTGAACTCGCGCAGCTCGTCGGGGGTGTACCCGAGCAGGTCGGCGAAGGCCTGGTTGACCTCGACGATCCGGCCGTCGATCCCGGCCACCCCGACGCCGATCGCCGCTCCGACGAACACCGCCCGGAACCGGGCCTCGCTGTCGCGCAGCGCCCGTTCGATCTGGTCCCGGGCCTGCCAGGCGGAGCGGGCGATCCGTTCCTGCTGGGCGAAGGTCCGGTCGCGCAGCGCCCGCGCGAACCCGGCGGCGAACGCCGCCTGCAACGCCGCGACCCGGGCCGGGGTGTCCGGGTGGTCGACCCGTCCGGGCACCACCCGGGCACAGAACGACACCCCGAGGGTACGCACCGACCAGTCGAGCATCTGCGGTTCGGTCAGTTGGGCCTCCACCAGGGCACGACCCACGTCCTGCGCGGGCCGGGCGGTGAAGTCGGAGGCGAGCAGCGCCTGCGCCAACCGGACCGTGTGGACGAGCAACAGCCGCTCGGCCTCCACCGGGTCCAGCGGCACGAAGCCGAGGCGACGCAGGTGACGCGCCCACTCGGCGGCGTACTCCTGGGCACCTGTCAGGTCGGCGGTCTCCCCGCCGGTGGTCGGCTCGGCACCCATCGCGGGGTCAGCCGCCGGGCTGGTCGTACCGGGCGACCCCGCCGAACGCACCGAAGCGCTCCGGCCGCTCGTCCGGGTCGGGCGGGAGGTCCGGCCGCCACAGGGGCATGTGCACCACCCCGGGTTCCAGGATCGTCCAGTCACCGAAGAACCCGGTGATCTCCGCCCGGGAGCGCAGGGTTATCTCGGTGTCGGTACGCGCGGAGAGGCGCTGCGCGTCGAGCATCTCCGGTGGCTGGTCCTCGAAGGTGGAGTGTGAGACCACCAGGAAGCTGCCCGGTGCGGCGGCGGCCCGGAGGGTGGCGAGCAGGTCTGCGGGGCGGTCCGCGTCGCCGACGAAGTGGACCACTCCGGCGAGGAGGACACCCACCGGACGGGTGAAGTCGATGAGCCCCGAGTGTCGGGCCCCGGCCAGGATCCGGTCGGGTTCCCGCAGGTCACCGTGGAGGACCCCGGTCGACTCGTTGTCGGCGAGCAGGTCCCTGCTGTGGGACACGGCGACCGGGTCGATGTCGACGTAGACGATCCGGGCCGACGGGTCGGCGGACTGGGCCACCTCGTGGACGTTGCCGACGGTGGGGATCCCGGAGCCGATGTCGAGGAACTGGTCGACACCGGCGTCGAGGAGCGTACGCACCGCCCGGCGGAGGAACTCCCGTCCGGCCCGCATTGTGGCGGCGAGGTTCGGGGTCATCGCCGCGATCTGCGCGGCGAGCTGCCTGTCGACCTCGAAGTTGTGCGCCCCGCCGAGGAAGTAGTCGTACACCCGGGCTGCGCTGGGCCGGCTCAGGTCGATCCCGGCCGCCCGCCCCTCCTGTTCGTCCATCTCCCCGCCCCCAGTTCCTTCCGCGTCCACTCGGGTCGGTGCCGGACACCGACCCGCCGACAGCCGACGGAAGCTCGCGTCCCGTGTGGTGGGAACACTCTAAGCCGCTGACCGGCGACTTAGCGAGACGACCGGACAGGTGGTGGATCGTGTCGGATCGATGGCCGACCCGGGTGGGTAGCGCGGGGCGGCCCCGTCGGGTCAGTCGACCGACTCCAGCAGCAGGGAGATGCCCTGCCCCACCCCGACGCACATGGTCGCCAGGGCCCGCCGACCGCCCCGACGGCGCAGCTCCGTCGCGGCGGTCAACGCCAACCGGGCGCCGCTGGCCCCGAGCGGGTGTCCCAGGGCGATCGCCCCGCCGTTGGGGTTGACGTGTTCGGCGTCCTCCGGCAGACCGAGCTGCCGCAGGACCGCCACCGCCTGGGCGGCGAAGGCCTCGTTCAGCTCGACCACGTCGACCTCGGCGAGGGAGACGCCGTGCCGGTCCAGGAGCCTGCCGGTGGCGGGCACCGGCCCCAGCCCCATCACCCGGGGCGGCACCCCCGCCGCGGCGGCCCCGGTGATCCGGGCCAGCGGGGTCAGCCCGTACCGGGCCACCGCCGCCTCACCGGCCACCAGGAGGGCGACCGCCCCGTCGTTGACCCCCGAGGAGTTGCCGGCGGTGACGGTGCCGTCGGCCCGAAACGGGGTGGGCAGGGTGGCGAGCTTCTCCATCGAGGTCTGGCGGGGATGCTCGTCGACCTCGACGAGTCGGGTCTCCCGTCGCCCCGCCGGTACGCGCACCGGCACGATCTCCTCGGCGAACCGGCCGTCGGCCTGCGCCCGGGCCGCCCGCACCTGCGACCGGTACGCGAAGGCGTCCTGGTCGGCACGTCCGACCCCGTGCTCGGCGGCGACGTTCTCCGCCGTCTCCGGCATCGAGTCGGTCCCCCACCCCTGCTCCATCAGCGGGTTGACAAGCCGCCAGCCGATGGTGGTGTCGTACATCTCGGCCGATCGGGAGAACGCCGCCGTCGCCTTCGGCACCACGAACGGGGCTCGGCTCATGCTCTCCACCCCACCGGCGACGAGGAGGTCGGCCTCCCCGGAGACGATCTGTCTGGCGGCGACGGCGAGGGCGTCGAGACCCGACCCGCAGAGCCTGTTGACAGTGGTGCCGGGGACCTGTTCGGGCAGCCCGCCGAGGAGCGCGGCCATCCGGGCCACGTTCCGGTTGTCCTCGCCGGCCTGGTTGGCGCAGCCGAGGACGACGTCGTCGACCCGGTCCCACTCCACCGTCGGGTGCCGGGTCACCAGTTCCCGGATCACGTGCGCGGCGAGGTCGTCGGGGCGGACCCCGGCCAGCGCGCCGCCGTACCGGCCGAAGGGGGTGCGGACACCGGCCACCAGGTATGCCACTGTCATCGGGGATCCCTCACAGGTGGGAAGGGGCAGGGGCGTCACTGTCGACCGGATCACCGTCGACACCGGCGCCAGGATATCCACGACGGATCGGATAGGTTGTCGCCCATGGTGCCGCCCGCCTCCCGGGCCCGGACGTCACGGGAGGTGGCGGCTCGGGTCGTCGCCGCCGTGGCCGCCGTCGGCACCGTGGGCGGCGTGGTCGCGATCGTCGTCGCGGTGGTCGCCGGTCCCGGTCCGGGTCTGACCGGGTACGTCAGCGAGTCCGGCATCCCCGGGAGCCCGTACGCCCCGGTCTTCGGCTCCGGGATGTTCGCGCTGGCCACGGCGCTGCTCCTGCTCGCCGTCGCCCTGCCCTCGGCGCTGCGTACGGCGGCCGGGCTCCTCGCCGTCGCCGCCCTCTGCACGGCGTTGTCCGCTGCGGTGACCTGTAGCGACGGATGTCCGCTTCCCCCGTTCGAGGAGCCGACGGTGGCGGACCTGGTGCACGGTGGGGCGGCAGCGGCGGCGGCGGCCTGCGTGGTGTTCGCGATGGCGGCGGTGGCCGTCTCCCCCGACGCCGCGCCCCGGCTGCGTCGGATGGCGGCGGGGGCCTTCGTGGCGTCGCTCCCGATGGCCGGAGCGGTGGCCCTGGCGATGCTGGTCGTCGGGCGGAGCACCCTGGTCGGGGTCCTGGAACGGGTGTTCATCGCGCTGGCCGCCGGGTGGGTCCTGGCCACTGCGGTGACCCTGGCCACCACCCCGCCCACCCCGCCGCGCCGGGTTCACCCCGCGAGGTGACCCCAGCGCGGCTCCAGCTCCGCCCAGGTCCCCTGGGCCACCGCCGTCCCGGCCTGCAACACGAGCACCCGGTCGGCCCGGACCAGCGCCGCCCGTTTCGACGTCGATCCGACCACCGTCACCCCGTGGCCGCGCAGGGCCTCCCAGAGCGCCAGCTCGGTGGTGACGTCGAGCGCGGAGGAGACGTCGTCGGCGATCAACAGCTCGGTACGCGGTGCCAACGCCCGCGCCAACGCGAGCCGTTGCAGCTGTCCCCCGGAGAGCCGGGTGCCCTTGTGGCCGATCACCAGGCCGAGCCCGCCACCGGCGGCCAGGTCGTGGTCGAGCTGGGCGGTGGTGACCGCCCCGGTGGCGTCCACCCCGTGGTCGAGGGAGATGTTGTCGGCCACCGTCCCGGAGAGCACCCGGGGCAGTTGACCGACGTATCCGACCTGGTTGGGCCGGAGGAACACCTCCGGCTCGGTGACCGGTTCCCCGTTCCAGGTCAGGGTCCCGGTGTGGTGCACGATCCCGGCGAGGGCGCGCAGCATCGACGACTTGCCCGCCCCCACCGGCCCCACGACCAGGACCAGCTCACCCCGTTCGACGGCCAGGTCGACGTCGCGGACGGCCACCGTGCCGTCCTCGTGGACGGCGCCGAACCCGGTCAGCTCCAGCCGACGCAGGGGGCTCCGCGGAGCCGGTTCGGGTGCCGGGGCGGTCCCGGCCACCAGGTCCAACCCGGGGACCTCCGTCGAGTACGCCCCGACACCGGTCATCGCCACCGTCCGCCGCGTCCACACCCGCGCCGAGGGGTACTTGGAGACCAGTGAGGCGGTGGTCCAGGCGAACCACCTGGCCGCCCCGAGGGTGGAGACGGCGACCAGGGTGGCACCGGCGGTCAGCCCACCCCCGAGGTAGAGCGCCCACGCGCCGATCGGCAGGAGTCCGCTGACCACCGCCGGGGTCGACGCCGACCACACCTGCAGGGAGATCTCCCGACGTTGTCGGGCGCTGCGGACGACGTCCAGGTCGGCGAGGTGGCCGAGCACCGGCCGGGTCGCCCCGGCCAGCTTCACCGTCCGGGCCGAGGAGAGGGCGGAGACCAGGGCGGTGGCGAACGCGGCCCGCGCCGTCACCGTCGCCCGCGCGCACCGTTCCAGCATCGGCCCGAACCCGGTGGCGACCGCCCCCGAGACGAGCATGGTGCCGAGGAAGAACATCGCCGGTACGACGCTGCCGGTCACCACCGTCATCCCCACCAGCATCACCACGGCGATGCCCTGGTCGAGGAGGTTGTCGGTCATCTGCACCACCCGGTCGGTGTCCCCGCCCTGCGCCACCACCTCTGCCGGGGTGTGGGCGCTGACCCGACGCGGGCCGGTCTGCCCGTGCACCAGCCGGGCGTTGATCCGCAGGATCTGCCGGACCCACCACTGCGGGAACCACAGGTTGGTGAAGTACGGCAACGGCGCGGTGACGAGCAGGGCGGCCACGATCCCGAGGGCCGGCAGCCAGGGTTCGGCGGTGCCGTCGACAACGTCGGCCCAGAGCCAGGGCAGCACCACCCCGTCCAGGCCCAGCAGTGTCATCACCCCGAACAGGACGATGGAGACCAGCCCGTACCGGGGGTCGTTGCGGCTGAGCCGCAGGATCTCCCGCATGGTCCGGGCGGGCGGCGACCCGGGCAACGGCGGCGGGGTCCCCTTCGCCACCGGTTCCGCCCGCTCCGGGACCACCACCACCGGGTCAGCGCCCTCCGGCCGGGACTGGGGCACCACCGGTGCCGTCCCGCCCCGACCGGCTCCGACCTGGGCGCCCGCCCCGGCGAGGGCGAGGCTGTCGCTGGTGGCGAGCAGCTCGGCGAAGCGCCGCGACCCGGCCATCGGCCCGGCCTCCACCACCGCACCGTCGGCCAACAGCACCACCTCGTCGCAGCGCCGGACCGAGGAGAGCCGGTGGGCGATGACGATGCCGATCCGGTCGGCGAGCAGCCGTTCGGTGGCCCGCTGCACCCGGGCCTCGGTCACCGGGTCCAGTCGGGCGGTCGCCTCGTCCAGGATCACCACGTGCGGATCACGGACCAGGATCCGGGCGAACGCGACGAGCTGCTCCTGCCCGGCGGACAGGACGTGACCGCCCTCCCCGAGCCGGGTCCGCACCCCGTCAGGCAGTTCGGCGACCCACGGGTCGAGGCCCAGTTCGTGCAGTGCCCGTTCGGCGGCGTCGAGAAGGTTCCTGTCGAACAGGGCCACGTTCTCGGCGAGGGTGCCGGCGAGGATCTCGGTCCGCTGCGGCACCACCGCCACGAACCGGCGCAACTGCTCCACGTCGAGGTCGACGAGGTCCACGGAGCCGAGGAAGACAGTCCCGGCGGGCACCTCCACGGCCCGGGACAGCACCTTGGCCAGCGTGGACTTGCCGGACCCGGTCCGCCCGACGAGGGCGTACGACCGGCCCCGGGCGAAGGTCAGGTGCAGGTCGCGCAGGGCCGGTCCCCGCCCGGCGTCCTCCGACGGGTAGCGGTAGGTGAGCCCCCTGATGACCAGGTCACCGGGGACCGGGGTCAGGCCGCCCGTCGGCTCCTGCGCGCCGGCGGCGAGCAGTTGGATCCGCGCCCACGCCCCGAGGGCCTGCTGCATCTGCGGCACCAGCCGGCTGGTGTGCTCGACCGTCGCGCCGTACCCGAGGGCGAGCAGCCAGACGGCGGTCAGCCGGGCACCGTCGATCCGGTCGGTGACCAGCGCCCACGACCCGCCGAGCACCACAGCGGCGATCCCGCCCCGCATCACCGCCCCGGCGATCGTGGTGACCTGGCCGGTGAGCCGGAACACCCGGATCCCCCGTTCCAGGACCCGGGCGGCCCGCCCCGCGTACACCTTCAGCACGTACGGACGGGCCAGGCTGGTACGGACGTCGTCCTGACCGTGGACCGCCTCCTCGACCACTGCGGCCAGGTCGGACCAGGCCTCCTCCTCGGCCATCCGGGCCGGGGCGATCCGGGCGGTGGGCCGACGCAGCGCCCCCACCAGCACGGCGGTGACCACCAGCATCCCGATCCCGGCCGGCCACCAGACGACGAAGGCCACCACCGTGGAGAGCACCCCACCGGCAAGTGCCTGGGTCAGCCGTACGCCGGCGCCCCTGACCTCGGCGGCGACCTGGTAGACGTCCCCGTCGATGCGGTCCAGCAGCTCCCCGACCGGGGTGTTCTCCAGGGTGGGCAGGTCCTGCCCCATCGCCACCCGGCAGAGGCGGCGTCGGACGTCGGCAGACCAGTCGGCGGTCAACCCGGCCATCACCAGCCCGACGACCAGGTCGGTCAGGACCAGGGCGACCAGGGCCGCCGCCAGCAGGGTGAAGAACCCTCCGGAGCGGTGCACCAGGACCGGGCCGGCCAGGGCGGAGGCGGCGGCCTGACCTGCCGCGCCGAGCACGATGAGGACGGCGACGACCGCCATCCGACGGGGGGAGGTGACCCACAGGTCACGGAGCAGGCGCATGCGGTTCCTCCGGGACAGGGGGGTGGCGATCCTCCCAGCCTTCCCGTCCGGGACGTCCCGCTCAACGCATTTTTCCGCCCGTACCGGGGCGCGCACCGGTCCGCTCCACCAACCGCGTGAGCTGCCGCAACGTTCGATCGGTGGCGTCAGAAGAGCACTGTGGCCAGGGTCCCGACCGGGCGGAACCCGCACCGCTGGTACACCCGGCGGGCCGGTTCGTTGAAGTCGTTGACGTAGAGGCTGACGGTGGGGGCCACCCGCAGGAGGGCGTCGCGGACCACCGCCGCCATCGCCGCGGTGGCGATCCCCCGACCCCGCCACGACGGGGCCACCCAGACCCCCTGGATCTGGGCGGTCCGCCGGGTCACCACCGCCAGTTCGGCCTTGAACACCACCTGGCCGTCGACGAACCGGGCGTACGCCCGCCCGGCCCGGACCAGTTCGTTGACCCGACGGCGGTAGCTGCGCCCCCCGTCGTCGGTCAACGGGGAGACGCCCACCTCCTCGGTGTACATCGACACCGCCGCCGGGAAGAGCCTGTCGACCTCACCGGCGCGCACCGGGCGGACCTCCGGGTCGGGCACCACCCCGGGCAGGGCGTCGGCGACCAGGAGCGGCTGGTTGGCCCGGACGTCACGGGGTGGCCCCCAGGTCGTGGCGAGTCGGTCCCACAGGCTGAGGACGGCGTCGGCCCGCCCGACGATCGACGAACAGAGCCGCTCCTCCCCGGCGAGCAGGTCGGCGAAGGCGGCGACGGCCGCGTCGGAGGCGAGCACCGGGGTGAGGTTCCCGCCGAGCCAGCAGATGGCCTCCAGGTTGCGGCGGGCGCCGTACCCCAGGACTCTGCCCTCGGCCCGCCACCACGCGAGCCCGCGGGCGGCGATCCGCTCGGCGACCTGCGCCCCGGCGAACGGGTCGAGGTCGAGCAGGCGTTCCACGGCGCGACGCTCCGACTCCCCCAGTTGGCGCACCGGAACCGTCAGCACGACCACCAGCCTGCCAGATGTTCCCGGTCCGCCGCCGCCCGACCGCAGGACGCGGGTGACCGACCGGCGACCGTGGGAACGCCGCAGGCCGTGGTGTCCGGTTCGTCGGACGCCACGGCCTGCGGGACGAGTGGCGGGTCAGTGGACGGTGACGGTGGCCCCGCCGGGAAGCAGGTCGCGCAGCTCCTCCGGCAGCTCCGCGCCCATCTCGTCGGCGATCCGCAGCGCCTCCTCGATGAGGGTCTCCACGATCTGCGCCTCCGGTACGGTCTTGACGACCTTGCCCTTGACGAAGATCTGGCCCTTGCCGTTGCCGGAGGCGACGCCGAGGTCGGCTTCCCGGGCCTCACCCGGGCCGTTGACGACGCAGCCCATCACGGCGACCCGCAGCGGCACCGGCAGCCCCTCCAGACCGGCGGTGACCTCCTCGGCGAGCTTGTAGACGTCGACCTGGGCCCGGCCGCAGGACGGGCAGGAGACGATCTCCAGGCCGCGTTCGCGCAGCCCGAGGGACTCCAGGATCGCCGCCCCGACCTTGATCTCCTCCACCGGCGGGGCCGACAGGGAGACCCTGATGGTGTCGCCGATCCCCTCGGCCAGGAGCGCCCCGAAGGCGACCGCCGACTTGACGGTCCCCTGGAAGGCGGGGCCGGCCTCGGTGACCCCCAGGTGCAGGGGGTAGTCGCAGGCCTCGGCGAGCTGACGGTACGCCCGGATCATCACCACCGGGTCGTTGTGCTTGACCGAGATCTTGATGTCCCGGAACCCGTGCTCCTCGAAGAGCGAGCACTCCCACAGGGCCGACTCGACGAGCGCCTCGGCGGTGGCCTTGCCGTACTTGGCGAGCAGCCGCTTGTCCAGGGACCCGGCGTTGACCCCGATCCGGATCGGGGTGCCCGCCGCCGAGGCCGCCGCCGCGATCTCGGCGACCTTGTCGTCGAACTGGCGGATGTTGCCCGGGTTGACCCGGACCGCCGCGCACCCGGCGTCGATGGCGGCGAAGACGTACTTCGGCTGGAAGTGGATGTCGGCGATCACCGGGATCTGCGACTTGCGGGCGATCGCGGGCAGCGCCTCCACGTCGTCCTGGCTGGGCACCGCCACCCGGACGATCTGACATCCGGCGGCGGTCAGCTCGGCGATCTGCTGGAGGGTGGCGTTGACGTCGGAGGTGAGGGTGGTGGTCATCGACTGCACCGAGACCGGGGCGCCACCGCCCACCGGGACGTCGCCGACCATGATCTGGCGGCTGGTGCGGCGCTTGGCCAGCGGCGGGGGCGGCACGGCGGGCATACCGAGACTGACAGCTGTCACTTTGGGGCACTCACCTTGAGAAGAGCGTGATGGGGTTGATGACGTCGGCGGTGATGGTCAGCAGGGTGAACGCGCCACCGATGAGGATCACCCCGTACGTCAGGGGCATGAGTTTGAGGTAGTCGACCCGACCCGGGTCGGGCTTGCCGAACCGGGCGTAGATCCACGACCGGGCCCGTTCGAACCAGGCGATGGCGATGTGCCCGCCGTCCAGGGGCAGCAGCGGCAACAGGTTGAACACGCCGATGAAGAAGTTCAGCGAGATGAAGAGCATGAAGAAGACGATCCAGGCGTTGTTCGCCACCGCCTCCCCGCCGAGTCGGCTCGCTCCCACCACGCTGATCGGGGTGTCGATGTCCCGCTCGCCGCCGGTGATCGCACTCCACAGCGCCGGGACCTTCTCCGGCAGCCGCTTCATCGCCTCGTACGTGTTGACAGCCATGGTGCCGGTGAAGTCGGCGGTGGCCCCGAACGCGGCGAGCGGACCGTAGGTGACCCGGACCGGGGTACTGGGGATCAGGCCCACGCCGAGGGCGGCGACCGGGGTGACGGCACCGTTCGGGTCGTCCAGCGGGGGGCGCTGGGTCTGGGCGAGCACGGTGCTGGCGGTGGTCTCCTGGCCGTCGCGGACGTACCCGATCTGGGCGGTGCTGCCGGGGGCGACGGTCCGGATCGCGGCGAGCAGGTCGCCGTAGTCGTTGACCGGGATGCCGTTGAGCGAGGTGATCCGGTCGCCGTCGCGCAGTTGGGCGGTGGCGGCCGGGCTGGCCGGGTCCCCGGCCGCGCAGGCCCGGTTGGCGAACTCCGGCACCACGCACTCGGCGAGCGCCACCACTGCGGGCTCGGCCCGGATCTGCTCCTCGGTGCTGGGGAACTGCGGGTTGGGCAGCCCGGCGGAGATCGCCATGATCCAGATGCCGATCAGGGCGAGGGCGAAGTGGGCGGCCGACCCGGCGGACATCACGATCGTCCGCTTCCAGACCGGGTAGCGCCACATCGCGCGCTTCTCGTCACCCGGCTCGACGTCGTCGTCCTGCGGGGTCATTCCGACGATCTTGCAGAAGCCGCCGAGGGGGATGCCCTTGAGGCCGTACTCGGTCTCGCCCCGGCGGAACGACCAGATGGTGGGGCCGAAGCCCACGAAGTAACGGGTGACCTTCATCCCGAAGGCCTTGGCGGTCATCAGGTGACCGGCCTCGTGCAGGCTGACCGAGATGAGGATGGCCAGGGCGAAGAGCACCACCCCGAGCAGGTACGCCATCAAGCTCCTTCCACAGATGCCACGATGATCTCCTGCGCGCGGGCACGCGCCCACGACTCAGCGACGAGCACGTCCTCGACCGTACCTGGTTCGGCATAGTCGGGGGCCTCGTCCAGGACCCGTTCCAGGGTGTCGACGATGCCGAGGAACGGCAGCCGCCCGGCGACGAACGCGGCGACGCACTCCTCGTTCGCCGCGTTGTAGATCGCCGGTCGGCACCGCCCCGCCGTACCGGCCGCCTTGGCCAGTGCCACCGCCGGGAACGCGGTGTCGTCCAGGGGGGCGAACTCCCAGGTGTGGGCGGTGGTCCAGTCCACCGCACCGGCGGCCCCGGGGACCCGGTCCGGCCAGCCCAGTCCCAGGGCGATGGGCAGCCCCATGTCCGGGGGGCTGGCCTGCGCGATCGTCGACCCGTCGACGAACTCCACCATCGAGTGGATCACCGACTGGGGGTGGACCGTCACCGTGATGTCGGCGTACGGCACGTCGAACAGCTCGTGCGCCTCGATCACCTCCAGCGCCTTGTTGACCATCGTCGCCGAGTTGATCGTCACGACCGGCCCCATGTTCCAGGTGGGGTGCGCCAACGCCTGCTCCGGGGTGACCTCGGTCAGCTCCTCGCGCCGCCGCCCCCGGAACGGTCCGCCGCTGGCGGTCACCACCAGTCGGCGTACCTCCGCCCGGGTCCCGGACCGCAGGCACTGCGCGAGCGCCGAGTGCTCGGAGTCGACAGGCACGATCTGCCCCGGCCGGGTCACCGCGGCCTTGACCAGCGGGCCGCCGGCCACCAGGGACTCCTTGTTGGCCAGGGCAAGGGTACGCCCGGCGCGCAGCGCCGCCAGCGTCGGCGGGAGCCCCAACGATCCGACGACCCCGTTGAGGACGACGTCGCACTGCCACTGCGCCAACTCGGTCATCGCGTCCGGCCCGGCCACGATCTTCGGGAGCTTGAAGTCCCCGGTGGCCCACCCCCGACGTTGCGCCTCGGCGTAGAAGGCGAGTTGGAGGTCCTGCACGGCGGACGCCTTCGCCACCCCGACCGCCTCGACCCCCAACTCCAGGGCCTGGGCGGCGAGCAGCTCGACGTTTCCACCACCGGCACCCAGCGCCACCACCCGGAACCGGTCCGGGTTGCTTCGCACGATGTCGATGGCCTGGGTACCGATCGAACCGGTGGATCCCAGCAGCACACAGTCGCGGGGGGTCGTCACCGGCCCATTCTGTCCCACCCTGTCTGAGCCCTCGCTGGGAGCCTCACCAACCCGCCCCGACCTGCCCCTGCGGCCCCCACCGATCCGTTGCTGGACGCTACTCCGGCTCGTCGTCGGTCGGTGGGGCCTCCTCGCCGAGCAGGTCGGCCGGGTCGACGGCGAACTCGAAGGGCTCCCGCATCACGAACGTCATCCCGGCTGCTGCGGCGGCCTGCGGCCGGTACTCCCCGTCGACCAGCTCGTAGAGGGCGATCGTGGGAATCCGGTTACGAAGATCCACCCGGAGGAAGAAGGGAACACCGGCTGCGGCGTACTCCCGGGGACGATCGACGATGTCCTTACGCCGCGCACCCGGGGACACCACCTCTCCGAGGAGGACCGCGTGCCGGATGTCCATGGTCGTCCGGCCACCCCCGGGCACCCGGAGAACGACGATGTCGGGGATGAAGAGGTCGTCGCCCGAGACGACGTTGGCCTCCGCGTAGAGCCACAGCTTGGCCCGACGGGCCGCCTGCTTCAACAGGTACGCGAGATCAAGCTCGGCGTCCTGGTGGTCGTATCCGGCGTGGGGTGTCACGATCACGCTTCCGCTCAGGACCTCAACCTTGGGGCCGTTGGTCTCCGGCAACAGGTCGAGGGCGAGCTGGGCGGTCCACGGCTCGTCGTGCCACCGGAGCACGTCGAACGACGCTCCGGCGGGTCGTCGGGCCTCGGTGCCCTGCGGCATCGGCTCCGGTGCGTACGCTGCCTGGGCCATCCGGGCTCACCCCCTCAGCGGGACATCCTGCACAGCCCACCCTAGCCACCGCAGCCCCCGACGCACGCCGTCGCACACACGGTCCGTCAACTTTCGATTCAATACTCTCGGCGACCCGATGAGCGCAATGAGCTACGCCACATCCTTTGTCGAATCCGCATCGAACCGACCGGGGTCCGCCGCCGTAGGGCGGGCACGCAACGCATCGACGATCCTCCAGGAGGTCCCCGGATGAACCAACATCGACCGGAAGTCGACGCACAACGGGAGGCGGATCGGGCCCGGTTCCAGGCCCAGCAGGACAGGCAACGGGACGAGGACGCCGCCAAGATCGCCAACGAGAACGCTCTGATCACGATTCGGGCCACCCTGCGGGAGCACGGTGACCACGACTCGGTCGAGCACGCGGAGGCGATGCGGGGGATCCAGGCCGCCCGCACCACCCCGGGCTTCACCCGACCTCACATCGCCGCCCTGCGGGAACGGACCGTCGGCGAGATCCGCCAGTCCGACGACCAGGACAAGACCCAGACGCAAGACCCGGACGCCCAGCGACGACGCCGGAGCCGGGGCAGGTAATCCCCCACCACCCCGGCCGACACCAGACCGGGAACCACCCGCACGACACACCGGAGCCCGGCAAGCACACTGCTCACCGGGCTCCGGCCCACCCGGCCCACCCAGCCCAGCCCCCTGAAGGGTGACCCGGGGCCTCGCGAACGTCACCGCCCCCTCAGGCCCGCTCGACGCCCTCACCGTCCGAGGGCTGCGAGGTGGGGGCCAGGGTCTCGGTGCCGGACCAGTCGACGTACTCGTCGGCGATGGCCTTGTCCGGCTCACCGTCCTCGTCGAGAGTGCTGTACGAGGCGTAGTACCGGCCGAAGCCGTACCCGCCACTGGTGAGAGTGGCCAACGCCCACGGCCGCAAGGCGGCGGGCAACCGCTCCGGATACCGCCGGTCGACAGTGACCTGGACGACCCCGAGCAGGTCGTACGACTGCTCGAACGTCCCCGCGTCCAGCACCCGACACAACGAGAACGCGTGCGGAACCTTCTCCTGCCGGTAGACCCACCGACCCTCGGTCTCCATGACTACCTCCTCGACGCATCGACAGATCGATTGTTTTCCTGAGAATGCACCCTTCACAGCTTGATATCAAGCGTGTCGGGGTGAATACTCGCGGTCATCGGTGAGTTCGAGTGTTGGAGGAGCCATGGCCACCCCGTCCACAGAGAAGCCCCGCCCCCGTGCACCCCTGTCGCACCTGGACTCGTCGCCGGTCGTTCAGGCGTGGGAGCTTGGACTGCGGTTACGCCAGCGCCGCGAGGAGGTCGGGTTCACCGCAGCAGCCGCCGGTCGCGCGATCGGCATCATCCAGGCCTACGTCTCCGGCGTGGAGGCGGGCCGCGTCAAACTTCCCGCCCGCCGTCTGGCCCAGATCGTCGAGGCGTACGAACTGGAGCCGGACGAGGCGACCGAGCTGGAACAGCTTCGGGCCGGGGCCGCCCGTCGCGGCTGGTGGCACGAGTATTCGCAGCTCTTCCCGGCCGAGTTCCTGCGGTTCCTCGGTTACGAGGCCGGTGCCGACCAGATCCGCAGCTTCCACCCGGAGGCCATCCACGGCCTGTTGCAGACCGAGGAGTACGCCCGCGCGGTGATCCGGGGCGGCACCACCACGATCCGCCTCACCGAGGTCGACCGGCGCGTCGCCGTGCGGATGGCCCGACAGGCCCGGCTCGACGGCGAACATCCACTCCGGATCAGCGCCGTCCTCAGCGAGGGTGCCCTGCGCCAGCAGGTCGGCGGCCCGACCGTGATGCGCGCCCAACTCGACCACCTGGTCCGGCTCGCCACCGAACGCCCCGACCAGTTCGACATCCGGGTCCTGCCGTTCACCATCGGCGCACACCCAGCCTTCGGCGGACCCTTCCAGGTCCTGTCGTTCCCGTCGCCCCGGCTGCCCGACCTGGTCTGGCAGGAGATCCTGACCTCCATCGACATCATCGACCAGTCGGTCCGGGTCACCGACTACGTCGTCACCTTCGCCGAGACCCGAGAACTGGCGGTAAGCTCCGACGAATCACTCGACCTGATCCGCCGGATCGCCAAGGAGATGACGTGACCGTACAGTCCGACACCCCGACCCAGGGCTGGTTCAAGTCGTCCCGCAGCTCCGACAACGCCAACTGCGTCGAAGTCCGGATGGACGACGACACCGTCGGCGTACGCGACTCGAAGAACCCCACCGGCCCCACCCTCGCCTTCACCGGCCAGGCATGGACCGGCTTCCTCCACGCACTCAAGGCCGACCACACCCCACACACCTGACCGGACCCGCTCCCGCCTCCGTTCGCCACCTGACAGCCCACGTACCCCGAGACTCGGTTTCACCCCTCGGTCGAGGGAAAGACCGCTATCAGCGCCAGCCGAGCGCCTCTCACAGGTGACTGCCCTCGGGGCGGTCCTGCCCTTTTGTCCGTCAGGTAAGCATGGTGTCCTCGTCGAATCCGAGTTCAACCTCGACGCGTAGTACCACCGCCGCATGCCACCGGGTCGGGTCTGGCCACGGCCCGCCTTGACATCGCCCACAGTCCACGCCTGGGAGCTGGGCATCCGGCTGCGGGAGCGCCGGGAGGAGCTGGGCCTGACCGCCGTCGCCGCCGGGCGAGCGAGCGGCATCACCCAGGCGTACGTCTCCGGGGTCGAATCCGGTCGGGTCAAGCTGCCAGCCGACCGACTGGCCCAACTCGTCAAGATCTACGAGGTCGAGCCGAGCGAGGCCGCCGAGCTGGAGGAGCTGCGCGTCGCGGCGATGCAGCGGGCCTGGTGGCACCAGTACTCCCAGCTCTTCCCGGCCGAGTTCCTCCGCTTCCTCGGCTACGAGGCCGGCGCGGCAGAAATCCGCAGCTACGACAACGAACTGCTGCACGGGTTGTTGCAGACCGAGGAGTACGCCCGTGCAGTGATCCGGGGCGGCAACACCTACGTCCGACTGACCGAGATCGACCGGCGTATCAGCGCCCGGATGGCCCGCCAAGCCAGGCTGACCAGCGAGGTGCCACTGCGGTTGACCACCGTCGTCGCCGAGGGCGCGCTGCGTCAGCAGGTCGGTGGCCCGGCGGTGATGGGTGCCCAGCTCGGCCACCTGGCCACCCTGCTCACCGAACGCCCCCACCAGTTCGACATCCGGGTCATGCCCTTCGCCGCCGGAGCACACCCTGCGCTCGGCGGACCGTTCCAGATCCTGTCGTTCCCCTCGCCCCGACTACCCGAACTGGTCTGGCAGGAGGTCCTCACCTCCAGCGACATCATCGACCAGTCCAGTCGGGTCGCCGACTACGTCGTCACCTTCGCCGAGGCCCAGGAACGAGCGCTAAACTCGGCCGAGTCGTTGGCCCTGATCCAGCGGATCGCCGAGGAGATGACGTGACCACCCCCCACCGCGACTGGTTCAAGTCCACCCGCAGCTCCAACAACGCCGCCTGCGTCGAGGTCCGCTTCACCGAAGACACCATCGGCGTACGCGACTCCAAGGACCGCAACGGCCCCACCCTCGCCTTCACCGACCGGGCATGGACCGGATTCCTCCAGGCCCTCAAGGCCGACCAGGCCCCACACGCCTGACAGCCCGGCGGGTGCGCGCCACCGATCGCCGCGCTCCCCCGGACAGTGAACTCCTCTGCCCCTCCCGTGAGCCAAGACCACGGGAGCGGTTTCACGATCAGGAACCGGCACGGCCGCCGGGCGACAGATACTCCTCAACGCCGCGAACGTTCATGGTCACGGCACTAGCTAATTCAGGAAAGACTCCTTCTGAATTAACCAGCCTAGGTAAGCATGGAACCCTCGTCGAACCCGAGGTCGTCCTCCACACACAGTACGACCGCCGCATGCCATCGGACTGGTTTTGGCCACCAATCGGAGAGCATGCTTCTGAGGTACCGCTCAGCCTCATCTGTGTCAAGCTCACTCAGAGAAAGAATCGCTTTCTGGCACAGCCAGTAAGCGGGAGCATCTACATCAAGGCGTCGCTTAATAATGCGAAATATTGCTCCTGCTGATTCAACTGCTCGAATCTCCCCAAGGATATCTACCAGATCCTCCTCATTCAGGCCACTAATATCAGCCTCAAGAAGACCAACAAGGACAGCACTTAGATTGGGAGCCCGCAACGCGGCGGCAAGGTTTGCAAGCCGTTCGACCCTCCGCCAGTCACGGCCTTCAGCAGAAATTCGAATCCAGCTTGCTAGGTACTCGGCGGCAGCCGGAAACTCGTGCTGGATCCTCATTGCGACTTCAGCAGTTATTGGACCCCGGGAAACTTGAGAGTCGACCGCATCCGCGAGATCATCGCTCGCCACCAATCGTCCACCCTCGCAAAGCTCGTGATCCTCGAATTGAAAACATGAACTGAATCTGTCCTAAGGCCGAAGGTTTCGAACCCACGTTCCATTTTCAAGTGCACAGACCGCAGATCCTGCCCAATGTCGGCTGGCAGCTTCCCTGCGGCCACGAGTGCGTCGCGAGCCCCTCGTTGCATTTCAAACGCAACCAGCACCGAGTACTTGTCAGCATTACGTCCACCACCGCGAGAAACTCGCCCTCTCAAACCTTCCAGGTAGTCGCGCGACTGAGTAACGAAAATCTCCGTTCCCCGCACGGAAATTTCGCCACCTGGCCCAAGTTGCTGAAATTCTTTCTCACTCATGTCTCGATAGAACGTCTCGCTGCAGTTGTGGACCAGGACGGGGGTGTCGCTGGCGAGTACATGGTAGGTGTGGGTGTTGGCGGTGGTGAGGTTGTGGACGGTGGCCCGCTGGGTGTGGCGGGTGATGGCGGTGATCTGGACGTGGGTGCCGGCGCTGGTGCGCAGCCACTGGGGGTTGAGGTCGGTGGCGTCGACCCACTCGCCGAGATCGGCAACCCAGAAGGGATGCCCGTCGGTGGCAGTGACGTCAGCGGTCTCGGTGC
The DNA here is from genome assembly GCF_040300925.1 of Micromonospora sp. NPDC000207. NCBI lineage: Bacteria > Bacillati > Actinomycetota > Actinomycetes > Micromonosporales > Micromonosporaceae > Micromonospora > Micromonospora sp. NPDC000207. The sequence continues at coordinate 8,287 of NZ_JBEPEQ010000016.1, read as the reverse complement.
TCTGGTCGCCGTCGGTGTCGACGGTGATGGTGACCAGGTGCTTGACGCCGTCGCCGGTGATCGCGGCCGTGACGGTCTCCACCTCGGTACGCCCGGTCTCCGGATCGGTGGCAATCACCCGATCACCGGGCTCCACCTCCTCGATCGGCCTGGTGCTGCCGTCGGCCATGAGCACCGGGGTGCCGGGGACGAAGCTGTTGTTCGGGTTCTGACAGGAACCCCCGGTGGCCTTACCGTTTCCACCACCATCGCTGGAGCCGCCGTTGGAGCGACTACCGCCCCCGGAGTTACCTCCCGGCTTGGAAGTCGCCTTTCCACCGCTTCCGGACTTCCCACCACCGGTGGACGCAGCGGACGAGGCCTTCGGGTTCGACCTGGCCTGAGCCTGCTTCTGAACAGGGTTACCGGTCTTCTTGGCCTGGTTCACCGCCCGGTTGCTGGTGGTGTTGACCTTCGCTGCGGCCTTCTTCTTCGCCGCCTGCGCCGCCCGCTTCGCCCGCTCGATCGCCGCCTTCTTCGCCGCCAGCGCGGAAGATTCGGCGGACTACGCCGCGCGGAGGATCTGTTCTGCGCGGCGTTTGGGCGTCGAACAGGATCTGGACAGCTCGAAATGTGCGGTGGACCGCCCGAGGATCCTGCCCATCTGCAAGACCCTCTTGGCGGCGATGAGGTTGGTGACGAGGTCGACGCAGGACCAGACGCTGCCGCCGAAGCAGCCGAGCGGGGCGTTGATGCCGAGGAAGTATTTCAGGACGTCCCACGTCACCGAGAAGATAATCGACGTGGCGGTCTTGCCCATGTCGGCGTTGGCCTGCGCGACCTGGGCAGCGGACAGGGCCAGCAGCCGTACTGATCCACCGAACTCGGCCTGCTTATGTTAACCCCGGTTAAGCTTGACGCGCCCTGAGGTCGATTGACCACACCGTCTCGATGGGATGACTGGCGATCGAGTTCTCCGGGGCACTGCGAAGGGAGTAGACAAAGGAGCTCGCCCCGGCAACCCGGTAGCGCACGAATTCCCCTGCGACCCCTTCGCGCACAAGAAGACCACCTCGTGCTTGAAAGGCGTCGGTGAGAGTTGCATGATCGAGAGTTGACGATAATTCACCATACAGTTTGATCAATGATCTGGGGGTAATCGAGCCACCCGCTTCTTTCAATCGGTGGACTTGAATTGTGGAGCCAAAACACGTCCAAGTTGGCCCCACTCGATTGAAATGAAACTCCACTAATCCGAAATCGCGGCGCATCCATCTTTTTCGCCGATCATCGATAAATCCGGATCCCAGGACTTCTTGGATGCGATCAGCAGAAGACCCTGCCCCTACACCGCACACCTCGCCCGACAGGAGTGCGTCCAAATAAAACTCGATGCCGGTCACCCCATTTTCTCCAATGCCTTTATCAGGAAGTTCATTTCGGCGGCGCGATTTAGGTTCATGCCCCACTCGCCACTGTTCATGCTAGCCATGGCGCTACGTGCTTTGCCGATCAAGTCGGACCGGAATCGAGCGCTTCTATTTATTTCAGCAAGCGCTCGCTGCACGTCTTGAGGCGTAGCGGTCCCTGAACTCAGACGGATGGCCTCGGCGCCAATCCCCCCAGTTCCGTCTGGGAACACACGCACCTCATGGTTTCCGATGTGCACATGAGCCCCCTTCGTTCCCCAGTCTTGAGCGGACACAGAGACACGGATCGAGCCGCCGCAGTTACCGACCAGCGCCGAGCGCTCCCCGACTGCTACATAATATGTGTGGGTGTTGGCGATGGTGAGGTTGTGAACAGTGGCCCATTGGGTGGCGTAGCGGTGGATGGCGGTGATCTGGACGTGGGTGCCGGCGCTGGTTCGGAGCCCCTGACCGGCCTTCAACTCCTTGGCGTCGGTCCACTGGTCGAGGTCGGGCACCCAGAAGGGGTGGTTGTCGGTAGCGACGATCTCGGCCTGATCGGTGCCTTGATCGCCGTCGGTGTCGATGGCGATCTTGACGAGGTGTTTCGTGCCGGTGCTGGTGATGGCGGCGGTGACGGTTTCGACGGTGGTGTCGCCGCTGGTGGGGTCGGTGGCGAGGACCTTGTCGCCGGGTTTGAGGTCTTCGATGGGCTTGGTAGTGCCATCGGCTATGAGGACCTTGGTGCCGGGGATGAAGCTGCTGCTGTTGCAGGATCCGCCGGTGGCGACCTCGGCGGCGTTGCCAGCTTTGCCGTTTCCGCCGCCTCCGCTGGTGCCGCCGTTGGAACGGCTGCCGCCCCCGGAGTTACCTCCCGGCTTGGAAGTCGCCTTGCCTGCCCCGCCGCCGGAGTTCTTACCGCCGCCTCCGGACTTCCCACCACCGCTGGACGCAGCCGATGATGCCTTCGGGTTCGACTTGGCCTGGGCCTGTTTCTGGACGGGGTTGCCGGTCTTCTTGGCCTGGTTGACCGCCCGGTTGCTGGTGGTGTTGACCTTCTCGGCGGCTTTCTTCTTCGCTGCCTGGGCTGCCTTCTTCGCCCGATCGATCGCCGCCTTCTTCGCGGCGAGGGCGGATGCTTCGGCTGCCTTCGCGGCGCGGAGGACCTGTTCGGCGCGGCGTTTAGCTGCGTGGAGGGCCTGGATGGCGTTGAAGGTCCGGGTCACCGCACCGATGATCTTCCCGGCGTTGCGGGCGGCCTTCACCCAGGGAATCGCCCCGGTGATCAGGTCGACACAGGACCAGACACTGCCGCCGAAGCAGCCGAGAGCGGCGTTGATGCCGAGGAAGTCTTTCAGGACGTCCCACGCCACCGAGAAGATGATTGACGTGACGGTCTTGCCCATGTCGGCGTTGGCCTGGGCGACCTGGGCGGCGGACAGGCCGGCACCCGCGAGGGCTGCAGCCGTCTCCGACGGCGTCAGGGAGATGGACAGGCCGGTCGGGTCGGAGTGGGTGACCGGGTTGTTGTGGGCGTACGCGTACCCGTTGGACTGCAACGGGTCGGCCAGGTCCAACACGGGGTCGGCGGAGAGGAACCGGCCCACCGCCGGGTCGTACAGGCGGGCACCCAGTGGGGTGTAGCCGGACGCGTCGTCGTGGACGGCACCGAGGAACCCGGTCCGGGTCTCGGTGTTCGACGCCAGGTACGCGGTGCCCCGGGCATTGCCGAACGGATCCTGCTTCCGGATCCTCGGCGTCATCGCCGACCCGTCGAGAGCCACCTCGGCATAAGGGGAGCCCTGATGGTCCCCGGCGATCGCCGCCAACTGGGAACCGCCCGCCCCGTGGGCGTACCGCAGGATGCTGCCGCCGGGGGCCGCGTACGAACGGTGGGTGCTGACCCACGTCCCACCGGACTGGACTGTCACCTGGGCCTCGCCCAGGTCGAGGGTGGCCTGCCGACCCTGGACGGTCAACAGTCGGCTGCCGTCGGGGCCGTAGATGTGCCGGGTGTCGTACTGCGCCTCCCACCGCTGCGACACCGCCCCACCCGCACACGCGGCGAGGACCGTCGGGGTTCCGTCGGCGGTGGCCGTACCCTGCACCGCAAGGCACAGACCCGACCCGACATGCGTCAACTGGCCGGTCGAGGAGCGTTCCCACCGCTGACCGGCCCCACCGTCACACTTCTGCAACTGCACCGCCGAACCGGCGGCGCTGCCGGCGGGCTGGAGGCACCAGTCGTCGTACACGGTCACCGAGCCGACGTCCCCGTCGGGCTGGCCGGGGGTGGGGGCGAACGTCCACCGCTGGGCGGGAGTGCCGTTGCACGACCACAGCTGGATCGGCTGCCCGGCCACCGCCTGCCCACCGGTCAGGTCCAGGCACTTGCCCGCCACCCCCACGTACGGGGACCGGCCCTTGCTGCCCTGCCCGGTGATCCGCTCGACCTGACCGTCATGAGTCCACGTCAGGGTCTGCTCGTCGCCGTTCTCCACCGACGCGACGGACCTGGTCTCCCCCGTCGCCTCGTACAGACGCTGGGCGACAGCGGTGATCTCCGCGCCGGCCGGGGTGGTGTACTCCTTCGTGACCCGGGTCAGGGTGCGCGGCTGGCCGCCGTCGACCCGACCGTAGGTGTAGGTGGAGGTCGCGTCCTTCGCGGTGTCCCCGGTGATGTCCTTCTCCACCAACCGGGTCCGGTTGCCGAGCAGGTCGTAGGAGTACTGGTGCCAGTATCCGGCCCCGTCCGGTCCGGCAGCCACGTTCGGGACACCGTCCGGACCTGCCGCACCGGCGATGCACGACGTCAGGTTGTTCGAGGTCCAGGCGGTGGTGAGCTGGCCGACGGCGTCGTACCTGAAGCACTGCCGTTCCTGGATCCCGATCGCCCGTTCCCGGATCGAGTTGACGTTCCCGGCGTTGTCGTAGCCGTAGGAGCGGTGGGACACCAGGTTCCCGGCGACCCGGGCGGTGTGTCCCTTCTGCTCGCGGTAGACCTGCTGGTCGGTGAGGGCGCCGCTGGCGTCGTCGTACGAGGCCATCGTCCACACCCGGGACGGCTGTGCCCCGAGGGTGGAGCGCAGCACCTGGCCGTACGGGGAGTAGACGGTCTCCGAGCCGTACCAGTCCCTGCCGGACACCGACAGGGGCAGCCCGTCGGCGGTGTACCGGACCAGCATCTTCTCGCTGGGCAGGGCGCCGACGGCCGGGAGGGTGACCGATTCGGGCAGACCGGTGTCGGTGTAGGTGTAGTCGTACCGGTAGGTGGTGGCCAGCCCCCAGGCGGTGGCGATCGCGGTGGGGAGGGTCAGGGTGGTCGAGGTCGGCTGGTAGTCGTCGGTGTACCCGCCGATCGACTGGGTGTACGGCAGTCCGTCGGTGAACCGGGTCGCGGTGGCCGGGAGCCCCTTGCCCCGGGTGGCGGTGTCGTAGGTGTACTGGCCGAGGAGGGTTCCGGTGCTGCCGCCCAGCCGCTGTTGGGTCGGGCGGGACAGCTCGTCGTACCCGTTCCAGACGGTGATCCCCCGGGCGTTCGTGGAGGTCACCTGCCGGTCGCGGTGGTCGTACCCGACGGTGGTGGTGCCGGTGTCCGGGTCGGTGGCGCTGGCCAGCCGGCCCCGCTTGTCGTACGCCCAGGTCCAGGGTCGGGACGGGTCGGCGGAGTGGGTGGCCTTGGCGAGCTGTCCCCGGTCGTCGTACTCGTAGCGCATCGAGGTGAACGCGGTACGCGCCGAGTTGGTGAAGGTGTCGACCCGGGCGGTCCGGCCCAGGGCGTCGGTGTACAGCCGGTAGGAGGGCGCCCCGGTCGGGTTGATCACTGTGGAGTGGTCGGCCCCGTAGCTGTACCGGGTGGCCCGCAGGGGCACCTCGACGCCGTGGTGGATCGGCATCTCCTCGACGACCCGACCGAGCGCGTCGTAGGCGTAGTGGGTCGCGTTGGGCACCGCGGCGGGGGCCTCGTCGGTGGCCGCCGGGGTGAAGAGCGTTCCGTTCGGAGCACCGTCGGCGTAGTAGGCGTTCTGGGTCCGCCACACCTCGCCGGCGGCGTTGTGGAAGACGTCGGTGATCAGGCGCCCCCCGCCGACGGCCCCCTCCTGGGTCTGCCGTTCCCGGCCGAGACCGTCGTAGATGGTGATCGAGGTGTCGATCCGGTTGTCGTGTCCCCGCAGCCTGGTCAGGACGTAGGACGGTTTCCCGGTCTCGACGACGTACTCGGCGGCGAAGTCGGGGGTGACGGTGGTGCTCCGGCCGGGTCCCCACGCCTGGACGAGGCGGCCGAGGGCGTCGTACCGGGCCTCGCTGACCAGGTCGTTGAGGTCGGTGCTGCGCAGGACCACGTCCCGCCCCGGGTCGATCTCCTGGATCTGCCGGTGTTGCAGGGAGTTGCTCTCCCGGACCTGGAAGGCCTGGCCGGTGTCGGGGGTGTACGTGGTGGTCGAGGTCTTGCCGTCGGGGTCGGTGCGGCCGGTGACCCGGGCGTGGGCGTCGAAGGTGACGGTGCCGTCGGACTGGTAGCCGGTCCCGGCGCCGTTGAGCGACCAGGTCTGGGTGACCAGTCCCCGGGCGTCGACTGCCAGTGCGGTGCCGTACGCGGCGCCGTCGTAGCCGATCCGGCTGGCCGAGGCGAGGGTCCCCAGGTCGTCGAAGGTGGCGGCGGCGCAGGTGGTCGGGCTGGTCCGCATCTGCCGGGTCAACCCGATGAGGTGCTTGTCGGTACGGTGCACGTACTGCACCGACGTGCAGGACTCGTCCCCGGTGCGGCCGGTGTCCCCGAGGGACTCGATCGACGTCGGCAGACCGTACGTCGTCTCGTAGGTGGTCCTCGACTCGACTGTCCGCAGCGTACGGGTGTCGTCCCCGGTGCCGGAGGACCTGGTGAACGACCGGGTCCGGGGTTCGGTGACCCGCCAGGCCCGCAGCGGGCTGAGCCCGTCGTCCCGGTCGCGTCGGCCCAGTTCCAGCGCCTCCGGGTAGGTGACGCTGCGGGTCAGCCAGTTCGAGTCGGCGTGCTCGGCGCTGCTGTAGGTCAGCTCCTCGGCGATCCGCCCGGCGAAGGCCTCCCGGTCCTTGGCGATCTCGGTCCCGGTGACGTCCGGGACGGAGACCGTGTCACCCATCCCCCGGAAGTACCTGGCGACGGACTTCGTACGCCGACTGCCGTCGCTGTCGTCGTCGTGCCCGGTCAGGACGGTGACCTTGGCGAACCCGGCGAACTGGGAGTACGTCCGGGTGGACTTCTTGGTGAACTCCTGCTCGGCGAGCTTCCACCCGGGGGTGTCGTAGGCGTACCTGGTGATGGTGTTGACCGCCGGGCCGTCGATGACGGGCAGCTCCTCGACGCTCTCCACGACGTACTTGTGGAACCAGTCGATCTCCTCGGCGGCCGGGTCGGGGTGCCAGAACGCGGGATAGCAGAGCCGGGTGTTCGATCTCAGGGCCGTGGTGTCGGTCTTTCCTGGCAGGCCGGCCCCGGTGGCGCAGCCGCCGGTGGGCTGCCGGTAGGTGACGACGGTCTCCCCGCCGTACTCGTTGATGACCCGGGCGATGCGCAGCCGGGAGAACCCGGGACGGTGGTCGTTGCGGACCCGGTTCGGCATGTCCTCGACGTTGGACTCGAACCGGACCGGGTTGAGGCTGATCCGGTCGGTGCCACCCGCCCGGCCGTAGCCGGTCCGGGTGACCGACTCCAGCCAGAGGGCGGTGTTGGTACCGGTCTGCAGGATCGGGAAGGACTGCTTGAGCTGGTACTCGTCGACGACCTGCCGGGCGGTGCTGCCGGGCTGCCGCTGCGTCCAGGTGGTGATCTTGTCGAGGCGCTTGCGGGTGAAGAAGGACGGGGAGGCGTTCCAGCACTTCTGCCCGGCCGTGCAACGCAGGTCCGCCGGGGTGTCGTACCAGATCCGGTACCTGGCGGGTTCCTTGCTGGTGAAGTTCGCCTCGGTGCAGGTGAGGCTCCCCTCGGCGAAGCAGCGCTCGGCGACGGAGAAGGTCACCTGGGACACCGGCGGGGCGGAGAAGAGGGTGCTGCGCCGCTGACCGTAGTCGATACGGGTCAGGTAGCCGCCTCGGTCGTACCGGACCGGGTCCTTGAAGTTGAAGTTGCGGGCGTAGTGGTTGGTCTCCTTGGTCCACCACAGGCTCATCGCGTTGCCGTGGACGTCCTCGACGTAGTCCAGCGACCACCGCCAACCCTGGGTGCAGACCGAGGCCCCCCAGTTCCCGGCCTGGTAGCAGGGCTCCCCGGCGTGGTTGCCGTAGACGGGGACGGTGAGGACGGAGTTGGTGACCGGGTCTCCGGTTGACCACCCGGGCAGCCGGTGCAGACCGAAGTGGTGCCGGGTCCCGTCCCGGGTGGTGACGATCCAGTGTTCGCCGTCGGCGTCCCCGTTGGCCTTGCTGGTGTCCTTGACCAGCTCCACCCGGGACCCGTCGCCGTTCGCTGTGAACCAGGTCGCCTCGTCGGCGTCCCAGACCAGCTCGGTGGTGGACCCGCCGAGGGAGAGGGTGGCGTTGTTCGAGCCCCAGCAGAAGTCCCCGGTGCGGTGGGTGGCGTTGTTGGCCCCGGCCTTCTTCGAGTCCTGGGCGCAGTTGGCGTAGCTGCGGGTGATCGACCCCGCGCTGTAGTCCCAGCCGTCGCCGATCCAGGACGCCTGGTTGTTGGTGGCCGAGGTCCGACCGTCCACCGACTGGGAGGAGTACCCGAGGTTGATCTTCGGCTGGAGGCCGCCGGTCGCCTCCGGGACCTGGACCTGGTAGCCGTAGGTGAACGCGCCGGAGGAGGCACCGGCCGCCCAGGACCCGGAGGAGAGCAGCGGGGTGGCGGTGAAGTCACCGGCTGCCGAGGCCCCGGTGTCGAGGACGCCGACGACTCCGGCGGCGGTGGGAGACGCGGC